>NZ_JBEYXJ010000019.1:0-108549 GCF_040645015.1 Streptomyces sp. NPDC046881
GCGGCCGGGCCGCCGTCGCCCCGGCCACCCACGTGATCCGCGTCCCGGAGACCACCGCTGTCGCCTGATGCGCAACTGACACGCCGGTCCACGCGTCGCAGGACACATGGAACGTGCATGGCTCTTCTCCCTCATCCCCCTGGCGATCGGCGTGGTCTTCCTCGCCTTCGGCGTGTACGGTCTGCGCCGCGCCGGCGTGCTGCGCCGCACGGGCGTCGACGCGGAGGCGCGCATCGTCCGGTACGAGGTCCGGCGGAACGACGAGGGCGCCACGTTCCACCACCCGGTCGCGGCCTGGACGGCCCAGGACGGAACCGCGTGTGAGTACGCGTCCAGGTACGGCCGCGGAACCCTGCGCGACACCTTCGGAGTCGGGGCGCGCGTCACGGTCCGGTACGACCCACGGGCCCCCCACCGGTTCGCGATCGAGGGCTGGGACATGCAGGGGCTCGACCTGCTGTTCACGGTGCTGGGGTCGGTGCTGACCACCGGCACGCTGACGGTCCTGCTCGTCCGGCTGCTCACCCTCTGACGCGGCACCGCGGTGAGCGGCGTGCCGTCAGCATCCGGATGTAGGCCGCTGGTCCGATGCGACCCTGGAATGCATCCGGTGGATGGATGCGGCCCGGCGGCGGTGAGTGACAGCGTTGCCCGCATGCCTGCCAACTCCACTTCGACACAGCGACGTTCGACGCCCGAGACGACTCCCGGCCGAAAGGCCCTGACACGCCGCCGCCTGCTGGGAGGCGCGCTGGCGGCCGGCGCCGCCGTACCGCTCGGCCTCGCCGGGGCGGCCCGGGCCGCGGCCTCGGCCGCGCCCGCCCCCGCGCGGCTCGTCCTGCCCGCGCCGACCGGGCCGTACCCGGTGGGCACGGTGGCGCTGCACCTTGTCGACACCGCCCGCCCGGACCCCGTCGCCGGTCCCGGGCGCCACCGGGAGCTGATGGCGAGCGTCTGGTACCCCGCCCGGGACGTCCACGGGTATCCGCGCGCGCCATGGATGTCCGCCGGCGCGCTGCGGGAGCTGCTCGCGTCCGCGGGGTTTCCCGTCGACGCCGCACAGGTGCCCCTCGCCTACGGCCACCAGAGCGCCCCGGTGCGACGGGGCGACCGGGACCTGCCCGTCGTCGTCTTCTCGCACGGCGCGCACAGCCACCGGGCCGACCACACCGTCGTGGTGCAGGAACTCGCCGGCCACGGCTACGTGGTGGTGACGGTGGACCACACCCACGACGCCTTCACCGAGTTCCCCGACGGGCGGATCCTCGCCCCGCTCAGGGACCCGCAGCACGCGATGGGTCCGGCGGACTTCGCCGCGGACATCCGGTTCGTCCTCGACCGTGTCGGGGACCTGGCCGCCGGGCGCAGTCCCGACGCCGGCGGCCGGCCCCTGCCGACGGGCCTGGCCGGCCGGATCGATCCGCGGCGCATCGGCATGTTCGGCTGGTCGAAGGGCGGGACGGCGACCGCTCGCCTCATGCTCGACGATCCACGGGTCCGCGCCGGGCTGAGCCTCGACGGACCGATGCTGCCGGCCGTGACCGGCGAGCTGGACCGGCCGTTCATGATGATGACGGCCCAGTTCACGCGGGCCGCGGAGCCCGGTGTCGCCGAGTTCTGGACGCACCTGCGCGGATGGCGGCTCGACATCCGGGCCGAGGGCGCCGTCCACGCGTCCTACGGCGACAACCAGGTGCTGGTCCCGCAACTGGCGGAGGCGGTGGGCATGAGCGACGAGGAACTGCGCGGCTGGATCGGCACCCTCGACCCCGCGCGGGCGGTCCGCATCCAGCAGGCGTACCCGCTCGCGTTCTTCGACCGGCACCTGCGGCACCGGGGCGGGCATCTGCTCGACGGCCCGTCCCGGGCGTTCCCGGAGGTGACGTTCCTGCCCTGAGGCGAGCCCGGGGAGGCTCGGCATGCACCTCGCGACCGGCTGCGCGACAATGGGAGCACACGAACGTTTGCCTGTCCTGCGCAGGGGCTTGACGCTCCTCGGGGCAGCCGGCATGGAAGGCAGCCGGCATGGAAAGCTTCGACGCCGTGGTGATCGGGTCGGGATTCGGCGGCTCGGTCATGACGGCACGGTTGGCGGAAGCACACAAGCGTGTCTGCCTGCTGGAACGTGGCAGGGCGTACGCGCCGGGCACCTTCCCCCGCGGGCCGCACGCGACCGCGTCGAACTTCTGGGCCCCGGACCACGGGCTGTACGGCATGTTCGACGTGTGGAGCTTCTCGGAACTCGACGCCGTCGTCTGCAGCGGACTCGGGGGCGGTTCGCTCATCTACGCCAACGTCCTGCTGCGCAAACCCGAGAACTGGTTCCCCCAGGACGACGCCCTGGCGGGATCCGGTGAGTACTGGCCGATCGGCTACAAGGAGCTGGTCGCGCACTACGAGAGGGTCGAGCAGGCGATGGGGGTGCAACGGTACCCCACCGACCACGAGCCCTACCGGAGCACGCCGAAGACCCTGGCGATGCAGGAGGCGGCGCAGCGCCTCGGCCTGGAATGGGAACTCCCTCACCTGGCCGTGACCTTCGGCAACCCGGGGGAGAAGCCGGTGCCCGGAGTGCCGGTCGCGGGCGGCGCGGAGAACCGGTACGGGGTTCCGCGCTACACCTGCCGGCTCGTCGGCGAGTGCGACATCGGCTGCAACTTCGGCAGCAAGAACACCCTCGACCTCACCTACCTCGGCACCGCCGAGCAGAAGCACGGGGCCGTGCTCCGCACCGGCTGTGAGGTGAAGTCCTTCACGCCCACCTCCGACGGGTTCCTGATCTCGTACCTCGACCGGCGGCTGGACCGGGCGGAGGGGGAACGGGACACGGCCGTACCCCGCGTCGTACGGGCACACCGGCTGATCCTCGCCGCCGGGGCGCTCGGCACGCCCTATCTGCTCCTGCGCAACCGCAGCCGGCTCCCGGACCTCGGCCCCGCCCTCGGCACCCGCTTCTCCGGCAACGGCGACTTCCTGGGATTCGTCCTCAAGTCCCGGCAACGAGACGGTGGCCAGGAGACACCCCGCCTGCTGCACCCCAGTTTCGGCCCGGTCATCACCAGCGCGATGCGCTCGCCGGACCGGCTCGACGGCGGTACCGGACGCGGCTTCTTCATCGAGGACGCGGGATACCCGGACTTCATCAACTGGCTGGTGGAACAGAACGCCCTCACCGCCTCCGGGCACGTGCTGCGCTTCCTGCTGCGCAGGGGCTGGTCCCGGCTGACCCACAGCCCCCGGAGCGAGGTCGGACGCCAGTTGTCCGACGCCCTGAGCAAGGGCCTGTTCACGGCGACCTCGCTCCCGCTGCTCGGCATGGGCCGGGACATGCCGACCGGCCGGATGCGGCTGCGCGACGGACACCTGGACCTGGACTGGGACACCGCCGCCTCGGACGCCTACTTCCACCGGATGAACGGGACCATGCGCGCACTCTCCTCGGCGCTGGGCGGCTGCTACGCCTCGGACCCGCTGTCGTACCTCAACCGGCTCATCACCGTGCACCCGCTCGGCGGGGCTCCGATGGGCCGCAACCGGCAGGAGGGCGTGGTCGACTCCTACGGACGGGTGTACGGATGCCCGGGCCTGTCGATCGTCGACGGGTCGATCATGCCCGGCCCGGTCGGTGCCAATCCCTCGCTCACCATCGCGGCCCTCGCCGACCGTGCGGCCGACGCCGTCATCGACGATCTCGACGCGGAGAAGCGACGATCCCCGGCAAGGCGGTGACGGACGGATGACGGACGACGGCCAGGGCGGCGCTGACACCCGCCGGGCGCTGATCCTCGCCGGTGGCGGGGTCAAGGTGGCCTTCCAGGCAGGCGTGCTCCAGGTGTGGCTCGACGAGGCGGGCCTGCGGTTCGATCACGCGGACGGTGCCAGTGGCGGCACGTTCAACCTGGCCATGTACTGCCAGGGCATGAGCGGGCGTCAGATCGCGGACAACTGGCGGGAGATACGCCCCCTGCAGGGGGTCAGTCCGCACTGGCGGCAGTACCTGAAGGGCCCGTACGGCTCCTCGCTGTTCACCCTCGACGGTTACCGGCGCAACGTCTTCCGCGGCTGGGGGCTCGACTGGGAGAAGATCCGGGCGACCGACCGGCTCGCCACCTTCAACCTCTACGACTTCTCCCGCAACGAGCTGGAGGTGCTGACCGCCGACCGGATGGACGAGGACCGGCTCGCCGCCGCCGTGTCGCTGCCGATGTGGTTCCCGCCGGTCACCCTCGACGGCAGGGTCTACATCGACCCCGTCTACGTCACCGACGCGAACATCGGTGAGGCGATCCGCCGGGGCTGCGACGAGCTGTGGATCATCTGGACGGTCAGCCAACGGCACCGCTGGCACGACGGATTCGTGGCGCACTACTTCCAGATCATCGAGACGGCGGCCAACAGCCGGCTGCAGGAGTGGCAGCGGCGGATCGACGCCAGCAACACCGCCCTCCGCGAAGGCGGCCGGGGCGAGTTCGGCCGCCCGATCACCGTCCGGATGCTCCAGAGCGAGGTCCCGCTCCACTATCTGGTCAACTTCAGCCGGGACCGCTTCCGGCAGGCCGTGGAACTCGGCGTCCACCAGGCCCGGACCTGGTGCGCGGAGCAGGGGATACCGCTGTCCGCCCCGCTGCCCTGCCCGGCCGCCGGCGGCGGCCGTCTGCGGTTCGGTGAACGCATGACCGGAGCGATCGCCTTCGGCTCCGGGGCGCCCGGCACCCGCGCGCCGCACGACGGCGGCCCGGGCCGGGAACGGCTGTCGGTGCACCTGACCGTGCACATCGACGAACTGGACCGCTTCCTCGTCCACCCCGAGCACCCGGCGACCATCACCGGGCAGATCCACTGCGAGGCGCTGGGCGGACGGTGCGAGGTGGAGTCGGGCCTCTTCAACCTCTTCGTGGAGGAGGGCGACCCGGAACACCTGCGCATGCGCTACCGCCTGTTCTTCACCGACAGGGCCGGGAACCCGCTCACCCTGAGCGGCTGCAAGACCGTCGACGAGGACTCCGGCCACGGGCTGTGGGCCGACACCACGACCCTGCACACCCGGATCCTGCGCGGCACGGTACCGCCCGGCGAGGACGCGGACGCCCAGGTGGTGGCCACCGGAGTGGTACGCCTCCGGCTGCCGGACTTCGTCCGCGAGCTGGCGAGCTTCCGGGTACGGGCGGACACGACCCGCGACCGGCTGACCGCACTGGGCAGATTCGGCCGGTTCTTCGCCGGCCACCTCTGGGACGTGTACTTCCAGGGCGCGCTCGCCTGGTCACCGGTGTGACGGAGTACCGCCGTCGCCGCGCGCGGCGACGCACCGGTGGCGAAATCTTGGGGAGTTGCTGGGCTTCTGCTCTCCGTCTGCTGGGCCGGCTCTGGACGGCGTGTTCCTAGGGTCGTTCCCGTCCCCCGGTGGTCCGGCTTCGGAACACCGAACTCCCCACGTCTGGAGACGAGTTCATGCGTGCCCTGCCCCGCCGTGCCCTCCTCGCCGCTCCCACCGCCGCGCTGGTGTTCGCGCTCGCCGCCTGCGGTGGCGGTTCCTCCGACTCCGGCTCCGGCTCCGGCGGTTCCCGGTCGGACACCCAGCAGGCCGCACAGAGCACCGGCGGTGCGGATGCGGCGGGCGAGGCCGCCGGTGACACCGACGACAAGAAGGAACCGCCGCTGACCGGCGAGGTCAAGCAGAAGGCCGAGGCCGCCGCGCTCGCCGCCCATCCGGGCACCGTGGTCAAGTCCGAGGAGGACGTCGAGCGGCCCGGCATGTACGCGGTGGAGGTGAAGAAGGAGGACGGCACGTCGGTCGAGGTGTACCTGGACAAGTCCTTCAAGGTCACCGGCACCAAGCAGGAGGGCACCGAGGAGAAGGAGAACGCCGGTTGACCGCCGCCCGGCCGGGCGGCCGCCTGCGCCCGCGCACCGTCCCGTACGCCTCCCGGGTCCCCGGCGGCTTCCCGTGAACACCCCGACTCTCCTGGCACAGCTGTGCGAGCCTGTCGCCATGCGGCTCCTGCTCATCGAAGACGACGACCGAATCGCCGGCCCGCTCACCGAAGGGCTCGGACGGTACGGCTTCACCGTGGACCACGTCCGCACCGGTGCCGCCGGCCTCGCCCGCACGGACGGGTCCCCGGACCTGGTCCTGCTCGACCTCGGGTTGCCCGACATGGACGGCCTCGACGTCTGCCGGAGCCTGCGCGCCCGTTCCGCCGTGCCGATCATCATGATCACCGCTCGGGGCGAGGAGGCCGACCGCGTCGTCGGCCTGGAACTGGGCGCCGACGACTACCTCGCCAAGCCCTTCGGCGTACGGGAACTGGTGGCCCGCATCCGCGCGGTCACCCGCCGTACCACCGGCGCGCTGCCCTTCCCGCCGCCGGCGCACCCGCGTACGCCCGAGGCGCCCGGACCGCAGACGCTCGGCGCTCTGCGGATCAACCGCCGCACCCGGCAGGTCCACGTCGGCGGCCGTGAAATACCGCTCACCCCCCGGGAGTTCGACCTGCTCGCCCATCTCGCCGAGGACCCCGGCACCGTCTGTTCGCGGCAGCAGATCATGGACACGGTGTGGGACCCGCACTTCTTCGGACCCACCAAGACCCTCGACGCGCACGTCGCCGCCCTGCGCCGCAAGCTGGGCGACCCGGCCTGGATCACCACCGCCCGCGGTGTCGGCTTCCGCCTCACCGTCCCCGGCGACGACGCCTCGCCCGGGGCGGCGGGATGACCCGGCGCCTGCTGCTCAGTTACCTCGGCCTGGCGATCCTCGTGCTCGCCGGGCTGGAGATCCCGCTCGGCTGGATCTACGCCCGCGGAGAGGTCGCCCGCGCCTCCCAGAGCGTCGAACGCGACGCCTCGATGCTGGCCGAGGTCACCGAGGAGAACATCGAGGAGGGCAACCTCGACGCCCTGCCCGAGGTCGCCGGCGACTACGCCGACCGCACCGGCGGCCGCGTCGTCGTCACCGACAGGAAGGGCGTCGTCCTGGCCGACTCCGACCCGTCCGGCCGTAGCGGAGTCAGCATCGCGGCGCAGCCGGACATCGCCCGCGCCCTGCGCAATCAGCCGACCGTGGGCACCCGGGGCGACGCGCTGTCGGCCACCATGCCGGGTTCCTCCGGCACGAAGATCCGGGGCACCCTCCGCCTGACCTACCCCATGGCGCAGGTCAATGCCCGCGTGCACCGCATCTGGGGCGCCCTCGCCCTGGCCGGGGCCTGCGTCCTGGCCGCCGTGGCGCTGGCCGCCTTCACCCTCGCCCGCTGGATCACCCGCCCGCTGCGCACCTTGGAGGCCGCCACGGCCCAGTTGGCGGACGGCCGGCTCACCCATCCGCCGGACGCCACCACCGGCCCTCCCGAACTCCGCAGCCTCGCCGCCTCCTTCACCCGTACGGCGACCCGACTGCAACACCTCCTCCACGCCCAGCAGGCCTTCGCCTCCGAAGCCTCCCACCAGCTGAAGACCCCGCTGACCGCACTGCGTCTGCGCCTGGAGAACTTCGAGCCTTACCTCGACCCGCGCGCCCACGGCAGCCTGGAGGAGGCCGTCGGCGAGGTGGAGCGTCTCGGCCGCATGGTCCAGGGCCTGCTCGCCCTGGCCCGCCTGGAGAGCACCGCCACCACGCCCGAGCCGGTCGACCTGGACGCCGTCATCGCCGACCGCGTGGCGATGTGGGAGCCGCTGGCCGCCGAGCAGCACGTCGCCCTCGCCGTCACCGGTCGGCCGGCCGGCCGGGTGTGGGCGATCCCCGGGGCGTTGGAGCAGGTCGTCGACAACCTGGTCGCCAACGCCCTGCGGGTCTCCGCGCCCGGCACGACCATCGCCGTGCACCGCACACCCGGCGCCGAACTCCACGTCGTCGACCAGGGGCCCGGCATGAGCGACGCCGAGCGCGCCCGCGCCTTCGACCGCTTCTGGCGCGCCTCCGACTCCCACCACGACGGCACCGGACTCGGCCTGCCCATCGTCCGTCACCTCGTGCACGCCTCCGGAGGCGCCATCAGCCTGCACCCGGCTCCGGGCACCGGCCTGGACGCCGCCGTGCGGCTGCGCCCGGTCACCGGCGGCCGGTCCCGCGGCGCCGGCCACCCCCGATCGACACAGGCGACCGCCACGGCGTTCTGACGCAGCCGACGGCTGCGCCCCCGGACGCCGGGTCACCGCACCGGCCTGTGCGGCCCGTGGGGACCGCCAACGCGCTGACACAGCTCCACGCCGACCCGCACCTGCGGGGCCGCGTCATGTCCGTCTACTTCCTGGTCCTGCTCGGCGGCACCCCGGTGGGCGCCCCGCTGGCCGGCCTGGTGTCCGACGCCCTCGGCGCCCGCGCCACCCTGATCCTGGGCGGCGTCGTCTCGGCCTGCGTCGCGCTCGCGCCGGCCGCCTCGTCGCCACCGCGCGGCCGGCTGCCGGGGGTCCGGCCCGTAAGGGCATGGTTCACGTCCCCGACCGGCGGCCGGGCTGAGCCGACGGCCAGGAGTGACCTGCCGGCGCCGGCCGTGGACGCCCTCGACTGCGCTCACGCGACTCCCGTGTACGCCGCGTGTTCGCCGCGACAGCCTGGTGTGGGCGAAGCGACCCCCGCTGTTATTCAATGAGGTGTGGTCCGAGTACGGCCCCGGCGCTGCGCCGGGGATTGCTGAGAGAGCCGCATGGACTCCACCCCCTCCCCCTCGTCCTCGGCGTTCGACCTGGTCAGCAGCGCCCTGGGGCGGTACATCCCGCGCGGCGGGGCGGCCGGGGACGACCGTTCGGCCGACGCCCGGGGCGACCGCGGCACGCGTGCGGCCGGTGATCCGGCGGCCGGCCGGCAGGAGCAGATCCTCGGCGCGGTCAACCTGGACAGGGATCTGATCATCACCCGCTGCAACGTGGACGCCCCCGTGTTCGCGGGTCTGGAGGCCGGGGTCGGGAAGCCGTTCGTCGATCTGCTGCCGCCCGGGGACGTACCGACGGTCACCCGGCGGTTGCGGCAGGTCCTGGAGACCGGTGAGGCGCACGTCGCCCGGATCCAGCGGCTGCGGCGCGGCGACGGGTCGGAGCTGGTGGTCTCGATGAGCATCCTGCCCGCCGCGGGACCCGAGGAGGGCCTGACCGTCTCCGTGATCGCGATGGCCAGGAGGCTGCACCTCTACGCCGCCGAGACCGCGATCGGCACCTCGCTGGACATCGGCGAGACCGCGCAGTCGCTGGCGGAGTCCCTGCTGGCCTGGGGAGACGTGGCCGCCGTCGACCTCGACTTCGCCGTGTGGACGGGCGAGGGGGTCACCGGGCAGGCGAAGGGGCGCATCCGGCTGCGGCGGGCGGCCCTGGTGCCGGACCGGGCCTGGCCCGAGGGCTACGTGACGCCGGGTGACGATCTCCCCGGCGACGCGAGTCGCCTGCTGGCGCAGGCGGTCCTGCGCGACGACGCCCCGCAGACCATCGTCATACCCGACCGGGAGGCGGTCGAGCGGGTACTGGGCAGTCCCCGGGTGGTGCGTGCCCTGGTGCCCGGCGACCGGTCGGCGGGTGTGGCGTGCATCCCGCTGGTCCTGGACGGCACGCCGCCCGTCGTGCTGGGCGTGGCGGAGGTCTGGCGGCGGGCGGACTGCCCCTTCCGCGACAGCGAGCTGTTCGACCTCCAGGAACTGGTGGCGAGGACCGCCCACCACGTCGACCTGGCGCGTCAGCACCAGCGCGAGCACACGCAGGTACTGGCCCTGCAGCGCCGGCTCCTGCCCCGCACCGGCGGCGACACCGTCGAGATCGCCAGCGTGTACCAGCCCGCAACCCCCGACAGCGCGGGCGTCGGCGGCGACTGGGTGAACAGCTTCCCGCTGCCGGACGGCCGTACCGCGCTGGTGGTCGGTGACGTCGTCGGGCACGGCCTGGGAGCCGCGGCGACCATGGGCCAGCTGAGCATGGAGGCCCGCGCGCTGCTGTCCGCGGGGCTCGCGCCCGACGAGGTACTGGAGCACCTGGACGCGACCGTGTCGCTGCTGGACGACGCGGAGTCCGGGCTGACGGCCGGCTACAGCGCGCTCGGGTCGACCTGCTGCATCGCCCTCTACGACCCGGTCGGCCACCACGTCACCCTGTCCAGCGCTGGTCACCTCCCGCCGGTCCTGATCTCCCCGGACGGGCACGCGGGCCCGCTCGCGGTCCGCCCGCACCCCGGGCTGGGCGCCGAGTTCGCGCTGCGGGAACCGTTCGACGTGCACACCTTCGACGCACCCCCGGGCTCCCTGCTCGCCCTCTACACCGACGGCCTGGTGGAGGATCCGGCCGTGTCGATCGACGAGGGCATCGGCAGGCTGGCGGACGCCGTGTCCACGGTGCACCCCTGGGACACCCTGCAGCAGGCCGCACGGCACGTCGTCTCCGCGCTGGCACCCGCGCACCAGCGCGACGACGTGACCCTGCTGCTCGCGCGGATGATCGGCTACCGCGCGGGGGACACCGCGACCTGGCGGCTGCCCGCCCGCTACGACGCCCCCGCCCGTGCCCGCGCGGAGGTCTGCGCGCTGCTGCGGCAGTGGCGCACCAGGGACGACACCCGGGACACCGTGCTGGTGCTGGTCAGCGAGCTGGTCACGAACGCGGTGCGCTTCGCCACCGGCCCCGTCACGGTACGGCTGATCAGGGCCGGCCACGGCCTGCTGTGCGAGGTGGGCGACACCGGCAACGGCAGGCCGCGGCTGCGGCGGGGCGGCCCGTTCGACGACGCCGGTCGCGGCCTGCACGTCGTGCACCGGCTCACCACCCGGTGGGGGGTGCGGTGGACGGACACCGGCAAGGTGGTCTGGGCCGAAGTCGCGAGGTGACCCCGGTCACGCGCCGGGGGCCCGGCTACAGCCACACCCCTTCCAGGGCGGTGGCGGTGAGGCCCGGTGCCGCCGCGTACAGGACGGCGCGGTCGCCCGGCTTCTGCCGGCCGGCGTCGTGCGCCCGCCGCAGGATGTCGAAGACGGCGGCGCCTCCGCGGTTGCCGCTGGTGTAGCTGTCCCGGCTGTGGTCGAGCAGTCCCGACGGCCAGGTGTCGGGCATCGTCTGCTCCATGTACTCCAGCACCCGCGTCCCGCCGGGGTGCGCGAGCAGCACATCGGGGTGCCAGGCGTCGGGGGAGTCCTGGTACCGGGTGCGCAGCCACTCCCACATCGCGGTGACCGTCTGCTGTACGGCGCGCGGCCCGCGCCGGTCCATCACGAAGTGGGTGCCGTCCGCCCGCGTCTCCAGGCGGTGCAGGTCCTGGGTGCCGGGCAGGGTGTGGTGCCAGGCGGCGTCCAGCCGCAGCACCGACTCGCGCCTCGGGCGGCCCGTGACCACCGCGGCGACCGCGGTGTCCGCGAACAGCAACCGGACGATCAGGGACTCCAGGGTGTCGTCCGCGGGCTGGTAGGTGGTGCTGAGCGCCTCCGCGATGACGACCAGGACCACCCGGTCGGGGTCCGCGGCCACGAGGTCCGCCGCCAGTGCCAGGGAGCGGGTCCCCGCGATGCAGGCCCACTGCGTGGCCGGCAGCAGCATCGCGTCGTTGCGGAGCCGCAGCCTGTTGGCCAGGGCTATGTCCAGACCCGGCAGCGCCGGGGTGGTGGAGTTGCTGGTGATCAGGCAGTCGACGTCCGCGACGTCCAGTCCGGCGATCTGCAGGGCCCCGCGGGCCGCGTGCTCCCCGTAGGACTGTACGGCCTCCCAGGCCGGCGCGGTGCGCTCCTGGACGGTCTGCGGCGCGGGTATGGACTCCAGGGCGGCGAGCGCGCGCTCCACGTCCCGCGGGGTGAACCCCTCGCCGGCCAGCGCCTTTTGGGCCGGCTCGACGCCGACGGCGCGCAGCGCGCTGCCGTCTCCGGGCGCGACGGCGCTCTCCAGCGGCAGCATCCACCCGCGGCTCTCGATGCCCGTACTGGCCGCGATGCTGTCGATCCGCGGCGCCCACGCGGCGTGCGGGTGGCGGTCGCGTACCTCCGCCACGATCTGGCTGGTCTTCACGGCGTGCTTGCCGTGTATCACGGCAGGAGGGCACAGGTAAGCGGCCATGATGGGGCACCTTTTCAGGGGGAATGGGGAGAAAATGGCGAAAACAGGGGAGATGTCACGCGCTTCGAGGATGGCCGCTAAATGGACATTTCCGCTGTGATGCAGACAACTTAGGCGCCCTGGGGATGCGTGACACGGCACACACCGCCGCACCGGCTCATGCCTGACACACCGTCAGCCCGGACGGTGCAACCTAGTGGGCCGGTTGTGAGTCTCCTGAGCGATCACATCGTGATCGGATCCACGAGGAGACATCATCAACGCCATACGCAAGACCCTCACCGCCACCGCCGTCGTCGGCGCCGTCCTCGCGGGCTCCGCCGCCTGCGGCACGGTGGAGCAGCTCTCCGCCGGCAAGAAGCTCGACCGGGCCTTCGAGAAGCTGGGGGAGAAGAAGGCGCTCTCCTTCGAGCTCGACCTGGACACCGACGTCGCGTCCCTGAAGGCGCTGGACGCCGAGTCCGACCCCGCGCCCGGCGAGGAGATGCCGGACGAGGCCGCCAAGATGATGAGCGGTGCGACGATCACGTTCACCGTGCAGTCGAAGAAGCCGATCGACGAGTCCGGGCAGAAGGACTTCGTCGGCATGGCCGTGAAGATCAGCAGCCCGGACGGCGACCTCGTCGAGTACCGGGTGATCGGCGACTGGGTCTACATCCGGGTCGACGCCGACACCCTGGGCAAGACGACGGGCACCCCCGTACCGACCGCCGACGACCTGCCCCCCGAGGCCGGAGCGCTCAAGGACGCCCTCAAGGGCAAGTGGGTCAAGTTCTCCGTCAAGGAGATGGAGAAGTCGACCGCCGAAGGCCGGGAGGCCCACGGCGGTTCCGCGCACGACAGGTCCCTCGACGCCAGGACGCAGAAGAAGCTCGTGCAGTCCCTCCGCGAGGTCGTCGCCCGGGAGGTGCGGTTCAAGACGGCCGGCGGCAAGGACGGCACCGAGCACGTCACCGCCACGGCCCCCTTCCGTACGCTGATCACCGGGCTGTTCCGTGAGATCCGTCCGCTGGCGAAGGACCTGCCGCCGGGCATGGAGCTGCCGACGGACAAGGACCTGAAGGACGCTCCCGACACCAAGGTGACGGCGGACTTCACGCTCAGGAACGGTGAGCTGTCCGAGGTGGACGTGGACCTCGCGGCCCTGGCCCGCAACGCCAAGGTCAGGAAGCTGGGCCTGACCGTGCGCATGAGCGAGGGCACCAGGCCCACCGCCCCGGCCGGTGCCACGAAGCTGGACCTGAAGGACCTCATGGGCGGCTTCTTCGGCGGCCCGGCGATGAACGACGCCGAGTTCGGCGACAGCGACCTCGCCGGGCAGGACTTCCCGCAGGACGAGTTCTGAGGCACCCGGTCCGGTACGTGTCGCCTCGGTGCATGTGCGGACGCGCCGAGGCGGCACGGGCGCCGCATCCGGGAGCGGGGACGCGTCACCCGGGCGTGTGCTGCCCGGCCCGGGTGCGTGCGGCCACCCACAGGGCGATCCGCGTGCGTGACCGGATGCCCAGCTTGTCGCGCACCTTGTCCAGGTGCGTGGCGACCGTACGGGCCGAAAGACCCAGCCGTTCCCCGATCTGACGGTTGGTCAGTCCGTCGGCCACGAGCTCGGCCACCATGAACTCCCGTGCGGTGAGCGGGCACCGGTCGCCGACGATCCGCGCATCGTCCGCCGTCCGGTGGTCGCCGCTCCGTGTCCGGAGCGCGTACGCGACGAGCCGGTCCTCGCGCAGCCGGCGACCGCCGCTGACGGCCGCCTCCCGCGCGGCCGCCGGCAGCCCCGTCCCGGCACGCGCCACGGTCCGTTCCAGCCGTAGTCGCCACGGGGTCTCGGACACGGTGTCGAGTCGGCTGCGTGCCTGCGCGCTCGCCTCGTACAGCAGCAGGGCCCGCCGGAGGTCGCCGCTCTCGGCGGCCACGAGGGCCAGGCCCTCCACGGGGTAGAGCGCGTGGAAGCTGCTCGGGGGGACGATCCGCAGCACCTCGGCGAACAGCGCCTCGGCACTGTCCAGTTGCCCCAGCGCCAGCCGCACGGCGCCCGCCGTGTGCAGCGCGGCCGCGACCCGGCTCCAGGGGGCGTGGGCCCGGAGCACGGGCAGGCAGCGGGACATGAGCGTGTCGGCCTCCCGTTCCCCGCCAGCCTGCAGCAGCGCCCAGGCCAGGTGGTGGGTGCACCACGCGGTGTCCCGGGGGTTGTCCAGCGTGGCGAGGACGTCCAGGCACGCGCGCAGATCCGCGACGGCCGCGGCGTACTCCCCGCGGCACAGCCGCGCCGCGGCGCGCGCGTCCAGGGCGTTGGCGAGCCCGGCGGGGTGACGGCGCGTGCGCTCCATGCTCACCGCCTGCTCGCCGAGGCGCAGCGCCCCCGCCAGGTCGGCCTGCTGGCAGGCCACCCGCGCGGCCAGCGCCGGCACCGCCCCGCCGAGTGCCCGGGCGCCGGTCTCCCGCAGCAGACCGGTCAGCAGGGCGCGGGCGGCTGAGGGCTGTTCCCGCTCGTAGTGCACGCGCGCCAGTTCCAGCACCAGCCGCGGCCGGGAGGCGCCGTGGCGGACGGTGGCACAGGCCAACGCGGCCGCGAGGTTGTCCTGTTCCACGGCCAGCGGGCTGCCGGCCTGGTCGGGGAACACCTCGTCGCCGGCCTCGTCCGCCAGGCCGTTCAGCCACTCGACCACCCGGTGCCTGGTGGCGCGCAGCTCGCCGGACGCGCGCAGGCGCTCCAGGGCGTAGGCGCGGATGGTGCTCAGTTGTCTGAACCGTGCCGTCGACGCGTCTCCGGCCGGCCGCACGATCAGGGACTTGGCTTCGAGGGCGCACAGGATGCCGATCACCTGCGCCGGTGCGACGCCGTCGCCGGCGCAGACCGCCCGCGCCGCGGCCGTGTCGAACCCGCCGACGAGGACCCCGAGACGCCGGAAGACCGCCTGTTCGGCCGGATCGAGCAGGCGGTGGCTCCAGTCGACCGCGGCGGCCAGCTCACGGTGGCGCCCGGGTCCGGTCCGGTGCCCGCCTGCCAGGAGGGACAGCTGGGACATCTGGTCGTCCAGTCCTGCCAGGATCTCGCTCGGCGCCAGGGTCCCGGCCCGGCGCGCCGCCAGCTCGACGGCGAGTGTGAGGCCGTCCAGCCGCCGGCAGATCTCGGCCACCGTCCGGCCGTTTCCGCGGTGGAGCGTGAACCCCGGTGAGCAACTGGAGGCACGTTCGACGAACAGCCGTACGGCGTCCGCCCGCAGCAGGACCGCCGGGTCGTCCCCGGCGCCGGCCGGCGGCAGCGACAGCTCACCGACGCGGAGCACGGTCTCGCCGGGCACCCGGAGGGCCTCGCGGCTGGTGGCCAGGATCCGCAGGCGCGGACAGCGGCTCAGCAGGGCCGCGATCAGCCGGGCGCACGGCTCGGCCAGATGCTCGCAGTTGTCCAGGACCAGCAGCCGTCGGGCGTCGCCGAGCGCGTCGACCAGGACGTCGACACCGGATCGCCCTGCCCGTTCTCCCACGGCCAGCGCGGCGGCGACGGACTGGGCGAGCGCGGCGCCGTCCTGCAGCGCGTCGAGTTCGACCAGGTCCACCCGCCCGTGGCGGCCGGCCGGCCCCCTGGCGAACTCCAGCGCCAACCGCGTCTTGCCGACGCCACCGGCACCGGTCAGCGTCACGAGCCGCGACGCCCTGGACAGGGCGCGCAGCCGGGACAGCTCCGCCCGTCGGCCCACGAAGGAGTCGAGGGCCCGCGGCAGGCCGCCGGCCGAGGAGGCGGCGCCCGGAGCGGGCGGTGACGTGACCGTCTGCGCCCGGCGTGCCGAGCGTTGCCGGAACGCCCGTTGCCGGCACGCGCCGGAGCAGTAGCGAGCCGGCCGGCCGCGGCGGGGGCCACCGGGCAGAGGCGCGCCGCACGACTCACATGTCATGCTCCGGTCATCCCCGGTCCGGTGGGCGCCCATTCCGGTTCTCGTTCCGCTTCTCCGGACGACACACTTCTGGCGGCCGGCCGGCCGCGCGGCCGCGGCAGCCGGCCCCGGTGCAGTGGACCGGCTACCGCTCGGACGGGAGCGTCAGGGTACGGCGTCGGGATCGATGCCGAGTACGACGGTGCCGGTCACTCCCTTGCCGAGGTCGCTGCCGGTCTGTGTGACGGTCAGCAGGGTGGAGGATCCGCCGTTGCGGTAGATGCCGTCCCTGGCGTTGAGCGTCCGGGTGGCCGTGTTGCTCCGGTAGGGGGCCAGGGTGGCGATCCTGCTGTTGTACGTCTCCGGGAAGTACAGCTGGCCGGTGTGGGAGACGTGCCCGCCCTGGTACCTGCCGTTCGTGACCGTGCCGCCGACATGCGTCTTGACGTGGATGTGGAGGGCGCGGCCGACGTACCAGCCGGGGTAGACGGTGGTGAACTCCGCGACGCCGGTGGAGTCGGTCAGTTGCACGCCGCGCAGGAAGGTCGTGTCCGGTGTGGAGCCGCCGGCCACGTATCCCGAGTAGACGCCGAGAGCGTCGCAGTGCCAGATGTCGACCGCCGTGCCGGGCAGCGCGGCGCAGGTGGCCGTGTCGATCACCTTGACGCGCAGGGTGAGCGGTACGCCGGCCTTGCCCTCGGTGATGTTCTTGCGGACCGTCTCCAGGTCCAGGTAGTAGGGCCCCTCGGTCTGCTCGGGGGTGAGGACGCAGTCGGCGGCCTCCCGGGCCGGGGCCGGGGCGGCGCCGTTCCGGTCCGCGGCCGCGGTCGCCTGACCGGCCGTGAGCCCCAGAGCGGCCGCTCCGAGGGTCGCACCGCCCAGGGCGGCTATGACGGTCCTGCGGCTCGCGCCGGCCGGGCCGTCGGCCTGTTCGGAGTCGCGCCGGCGTTCCGGGGAATGGGGGTGGGGGGTGTCAGTCATGTGATCAGAATGGCGCGGGTGACGGTCCGTGGCATCGATCGGATGACCGGTGAATCCGGCACGCGTTACGAAACTCCGGGGCCCCGCCGCGGCCACTCCGGGCGGACACGTGGCCGGGGGCCGCTCCGGCTCACAAGGCGGGATCGTCCAACTGGTCGAGGTCGAACTGGTCGAGGAGGAAGTCGACCGGCGCGAGGCGCGAGGTGGCCGACGTGTCGTCGTGAAGATCCAGTTCCGCCCAGATGACCTTGCCGCGGGACGTGTACCGCGTCCCCCACCGCTGGGCGAACTGCGCCACCAGGAACAGCCCCCGCCCGCCTTCGTCCGTGGTCGCCGCCCGCCGCAGGCGCGGCGAGGTGCCGCTGCCGTCCGACACCTCGCAGATCAGACAGCGCCCGCGCAGCAGCCGCACGGCCACCGGCGGCGAGCCGTACCGGATCGCGTTCGTGACCAGTTCGCTGACGATCAGTTCCGTGGCGAATCCGGCCTCCTCCAGCCCCCACTCCCGCAGCGTCTCCCTGCACCGTGCCCGCACCGAGGGAACCAGCGCGGGGTCGGCCGGCACGGACCACTCCGCCACGCACGAGGACGGGACCGTCCGGGTACGTGCCGTCAGCAGCGCGATGTCGTCGGAGGAGTGCGACGGCTTCAGCGCGTCGATCACCGCCTGGCACGTCTCCTCCGGGGTGCGGCTACCCGACCCTTCCAACGCACGGCGCAGCCTCTCCATCCCGACGTCGATGCCGTGGGTGCGGTCCTCCACCAGGCCGTCGGTGTACAGCACCAGTTGCGAACCCTCCGGCAGGGACAGCTCGGTGGTCTCGAACGGGTAGCCGCCCAGGCCGAGCGGCGCCGAGGCCGGCACCCCGGCACAGGCGACCGTCCCGTCCGGGTGCACCACCACCGGTTCCGGATGCCCCGCACGCGCCATGGTGCAGACCCCCGCCACCGGGTCGTAGACCACGTAGAGGCAGGACGCCCCGGTCACGCCCTCGCCTTCGTGGTCCTCCGCGGCAGCACCCGCGTGCTCCTCGTTGTCCATGCGGACGACCAGGTCGTCCAGGTTCCCGAGCACCTCGTCCACGGGCAGGTCCAGGACGGCGAAGTTGTGCACCGCGGTACGCAGCCGGCCCATCGTCGCCGCCGCGTGCAGGCCGCGCCCGACGACATCGCCCATCACCAGGGCCACGCGGGCCCCCGGGAGCGGGATGACGTCGAACCAGTCCCCGCCCACCCCCGCCTCCGCCGGCAGATACCGCCAGGCCACCTCCAGCGCGTCCTGCTCCGGCTGCCCCCGCGGCAGCAGACTGCGCTGCAGCGTCACCGCCATCGCGTGCTCCCGGGTGAACCTCCGGGCGTTGTCGATGGCCACCGCCGCCCGTACGGCCAGTTCCTCGGCGAAGGCGAGATCCTCCGGTTCGAACGCCGGGGAACCCACCGTCCGGTAGAAGTTCACCACGCCCAGCGCCACGTTCCGCGCCCGCAGCGGCACGGTCACCAGCGACCGCAGCCCGCTCTCCAGGGCCTTCCGGGCGCGCTCCGGATCCTGTTCCCGCCAGCCCTGGGCCTGCCGCAGGTCCGGCTCCAGCAGACCCCGCCCCTCCCGCAGCGTCCGCATCTGCGGGCTCCGGGGCGAGAAGGTGATCATTTCGCCCAGCGGGTACACCGGCATCATCCGCTGTGCGCCGCCGATCGCCGCCCGGCGCAGGTGCCGCCAGCCCTCCGCGGTCGGCTCCCACCCCCGCAGCACCGCGTCGAGCAGGTCCACCGTCACGAGGTCGGCGAACTGCGGTGCCGCCACCTCGGCCAGTTCCTGGGCCGTGTGCCCCACGTCCAGCGTCGTGCCGATTCTCACCCCGGCCTCGTACAGCAGCTCCAGCCGCTCCCGTGCGACCTCGGCCCGTCCCGAGACCGCCGCCAGCTCCGTGGTGTCCCGCAGGGTCAGCACGCTGCCTCCCCGGTCGGCCTGCGGGTACGTCGGCCGCTTGTTCACCGCCAGCAACCGGTTCCCCGCGCGGTACACCTCATCGGTGACCGCCTCCGGCCAGGACAGCAGGCGCATGAGCGGCTCCGGCAGTCCCAGCTCCCGCACCGGGCGCCCCTGCGCGTCCTCCGGCAGCCCGAGCAGCCGCTTCGCCTCGTCGTTCGCGAGCAGCAGCCGTCCGTCGGCACCGGTGATCAGCACCCCCTCCCGCACCGCGTGCAGGACCGCGTCGTGGTGCTCGTACAGCTGCGCCAGCTCCACCGGGGACAGGCCGTGCGTGTGCCGCCGCAGCCGCCGGGACACCAGCGTCGTTCCCGCCATGGCCAGCGCCACCGCGACCCCGCCGCTGGCCAGGATGATCGGCAGCTGCGGCAGCCACAGTGCCGCCACGTTCCTGACCGTGAGCCCGGCGGAGACCAGGCCGACCACCTTGCCGCGCGGGTCGGTCACCGGGACCACCGCCTGCACGCCCGTCCCCCTGCCCGCGGGCAGGGGCGGCCCGCCGGCCTGCTCGATGACGGTACGGCCCTTCAGTGCCGGTCCGATGGTGCCGACGAACTTCTTCCCGATCTCCCGCGGATAGGGGTACGTGTAACGAATCCCCGTCGTGCTCATGACGACGATGAAATCCACGCCCGCGCGTTTGCGGGCCGCCTCGGCCCGGGGCTGGAGCACCGCCGACGGGTCCCGGCTCTGCACGGCCGCGGCCGTTCCAGGGGCGTTCGCGAACGACTGGGCCGCGATGACGGACTCCCGCCGGCCCCGCTGCAGTGCGTCGTTCGCCGCCTGGAGCATCATGCCCACGACCGCGGCCACGACCAGCAGGAGCACGATGACGACCTGGAGCAGGAACACCTGACCGGCCGCACTGCGCACGTTCAGCAGAGAAGAGCGACGTTCGCGTGGGCGTCCGACCGGCGGATGACGTTCCGGGCTACGAGGGCGCCCGGAAAATACCTCCATACACCCTTGATAACACCACCGTCACACACCTGATAACAGCACTGCGGGGAAGCCGGCGCGGGGGGCTCGTCCACCAACGAAGACCGTTCTGCCCCGATAAGATACTTTTGTGATCAGTACTGGACGGCCTCGGCGTCACCGCCCGCCCTACGGTGGCCGACGCGAGACCGTGGTGCTGTCCCCCGTGCTCCTCACCGTCCTCATCTCCGGCCTGGCCTTCGCCACCCCCCGGGAGATCGCCTTCAGCCGTCTCCTGCCCGCGGCACCCGCCCTGGCCGCCGCGATGTGGCCCGTGCTCCCGACGCTCCTGCTGGGGGCGTTCTGCCTGCTGGTCATGATCGGGCTCAGCCTCGTCTACACCGATCTGGGAACGCCCTACACCGCGGCTGCGATCGTCGCGGTCACGCTGGCGGCCGCCTACACCAGCCATCTCCGGCTCCAGCGGGAGGAGACCCTCTTCCAGATCCGGCTCGTCGCCGACGCCGCCCAGCAGGTGCTGCTGCGCCCGCTGCCGCGCCGGGTCCAGGACGTCGAGATCGAGTCGCTGTACCTGGCGGCCCAGGAGCAGGCCCGGATCGGAGGCGACTTCTACGAGGTGGCCGACACGCCGTACGGGGTACGGCTGCTCATCGGTGACGTGCGCGGCAAGGGGCTGTCGGCGGTGGGGGCCGCCTCGGCGGTGATCAACTGCTTCAGGGAGAACGCGTACGACCAGCCCGACCTGAGGGGCATCATCCATCGTCTGGAGACCAGCATCGGCCGCTACAGCCTCGCGAGACTCGACCCGGACCAGCCCGAGCACTTCGCCACCGCGCTGATCGCCGAGATCAAGTACGGCGGCGGCCAGGTGAAGATCCTCAACTGCGGACACCCCCCGCCCCTGCTGATGCGCAGCGGAGAGATCAGCGTCCTTGAGCCCACCGTCCCCTCGCCGCCCCTCAACCTCGCCTCGCTCATCGGCGACGAGTACACCATCGACACCCTCGTCTTCACCTCGGGCGACCAGATGCTGCTGTACACCGACGGTGTGACGGAGACCCGGGACCGCTCCGGAGCGTTCTTCCCGCTGCCCGAGTGGGTACGGCGGCTCGGCCCGGCGGCGCCCCGCGAGCTGCTGGACCGGCTGCACCAGGACCTGCTCCACTACAGCGGCGGACGGCTCGACGACGACATCGCGGCCGTCGCCGTACGCTGCGGACGGCCCGAAGCTGCGGAGCGCTGACTCAGGGGATGGCCAGCTCGGCCCAGATGGTCTTCCCGGACGCGGTGTAGCGCGTGCCCCAGCGCTGCGACATCTGGGCGACCAGGAACAGGCCGCGGCCTCCCTCGTCGTCCCGGCGCGCTCGCCGCAGGTGGGGTGCGGTGTGCGCGTTGTCGGAGACCTCGCACAGCAGGCAGCGGTCCCTGATCAGCCTCAGCATGACGGGCCCGGTGGCGTACCGGATGCTGTTGGTGACCAGCTCGCTCACCACGAGTGCGGCCGGGAACGACAGGTCGGACAGGCCCCAGTCCGTCAGCTGGCGCTCGGTGTCCGTGCGGGCGTGCGCCACCATGGCCGGGTCGGGCGGCAGCTCCAGGTCCGCCACGTGGTCGGGGCCGAGCCGCCGGGTGCGGATGAGCAGCAGCGTGGCGTCGTCCGCCTGCGGACCCGGCGGCCGGGCCGACAGCGCGCGGTCGCACAGCTCCTCCAGCGGGCAGCGCTGCCAGGTGAGCACCTGGGACAGGCGGTCGATCCCGCTGTCGATGTCGGTGCTGCGGTCCTCCACGACCCCGTCGGTGAAGAACGCCACCACACTGCCGCCGGACAGGCTCAGTTCGACGTTCTCGTACGGCAGGCCGCCCAGCCCCAGCGGCGGCCCCGGCGCCAGCGCGGACGAGGCCACCGAGCCGCTCGCGTCGGCCACGATCGGCGGCGGATGGCCCGCGCTCGCCCAGACGCACCGGCCGCTGACCGGGTCGTAGATCGCGTACAGACAGGTCACCCCGAGCGTCTCGTCGCCGAGCCCGTCCCCGGCACGGGGTTCGGAGTCCTGCGCGACCAGGCCGTCCAGCCGGGTGAGCAGCTCGGCCGGGTCCAGGTCCAGCAGGGCCAGGGTCCGTACGGTGGCGCGCAGCCGGCCCATGGTCGCGGCCGCGTGCATGCCGTGGCCCACCACGTCGCCGACGGTCAGGCCCACGCGGGCACCGGACAGCGGGATCAGGTCGAACCAGTCGCCGCCCACGCCCACCCGGCTGTCGGCCGGCAGGTAGCGGTAGGCGACGTCGACCGCGCTCTGCTCGGGCAGGTGCTGCGGCAGCAGGCTGCGCTGCAGGACCAGGGCGGCCGCGTGCTGGCTGGTGTAACGGCGGGCGTTGTCGATGCCGACGGCGGCCCGCTCGGCCAGTTCCACGGCGAGCGTCTGCTCCTCGGGTCCGAAGCGGTCGGGGTTGCTGCTGCGCCGGAAGGTGGCGAGGCCCAGCACCGCGTTGCGGGTGAGCAGCGGGACGAACAGACGGGAGTGCGCAGCGTCCGCTCCCGGCCCGTCCGGCGACTCGGGCGGGGAGGCGTCGATGACGGGCCGGCTGGTGGCCAGGCTCTGCGCCTGCGGTGACCAGGGCGGATAGGAGACGGGGCTGGTCCGGAACTCCTCCGGTGTCCGGCCGTGCATCCGCAGCAGACTGTGCCCCGGCGCCGAGCCCGTGGGCGGCTGCCGCCCCTCGATGACCGCCGGCGGCAGGTCTACCAGCACCTCGTCGGCCAGTTGCGGCACCGCCACGTCCGCGAGCTCCGCCGCCGTACGGCGCACGTCCAGCGAGGCGCCGATGCGCTTTCCCGCCCGGACGAGCAGCGACAGCCGTTCCTGGGCGCGGTAGCGCTCGGTGATGTCCAGCGACTCCTCGAAGAGCCCCAGCAGCTCGCCCCGGGCGTCCACCAGCCGGTGGTACGAGCAGGACCAGACGTGCTCGCGCACCGGGTCGGCGGGGGCCCGCCCGCGGTAGTGCATGCCCATGATCGGTTCGCCCGTCGTCAGCACGTGCTCCATGATCTGGTCCTCGTCCGGAGGGTGGTGACGGGAGAGGAACTCGCCCTCGGGAAAGAGGTCCGACGCCGGTCGGCCGATGTACTGGGCGATGCCGTCCAGCTCCAGGTCGGTGGAGACGTTCGCCCAGACCACGCGCATGTCGGTGTCGAAGATCGTCAGGCCCACGTCGGACTCGGTCGCCAGCCCCTGCAGCATGGCCAGCTGCGCCTCCCAGCCGCGCAGCGTCTCCAGGTCGGCGGCGACCACGACGGTCGCGGCGGCGCCCCGGTGCGCGAGCGGGCTGAACGTCACGGCCGCGCGCAGGGTGCGTCCGTCCCGGCAGCAGAGGTCCAGCACCGTGCCGCGGGGCCGGGCCGTCTTGCAGATCTTGCAGAGGGTGGACAGCCGCTGCTCCGGGGCCGCCGCCAGCAGGCGGGCGGCCGGCTGCCCGAGCACATCCTCCGGTGAGTGGCCGAGCAGGCGCTGGGCCGAGGGGCCCCAGCCGGAGATGCGGCCTTCGGCGTCCAGTACCGCGGTGGCGGCCTTGGAGAGGTCCAGCGGACTGTGGAAATCGACGTGGGGGGCATTCGGAAAACGATCCATGGCACCGCTTCCCTTCGTGCCCCCTCAGGATCCCGTGCCGGGTGACGGACGACAACCGCACGCCGTCCGGCGGGGTGAGCCGTGTCGCACCGGGCGGGGCAGTCTTGCTATGCAACGAGTTGCATAGCATGATCGGCGCATGGCGCTCGAACACGCGATCCTGGTGTCGCTCCTGGAGAAGCCGGGCTCCGGCTACGAGCTGGCCCGGCGCTTCGAGCGGTCCATCGGCTACTTCTGGACCGCCACCCACCAGCAGATCTACCGCGTGCTCAAGCGCATGGAGAACGACGGCTGGGTCGACGTCCGGGACGTCCCGCAGCAGGGCCGGCCGGACAAGAAGGAGTACTCCGTCGCCGACCTCGGCCGGGCCGCGCTGACCTCCTGGCTGCACGATCCGATCGAGCCGGAGAGCGTCCGCCACGATCTGGCCGTGAAGATCAGGGGCGCCGCCTTCGACGAGGAGCCGGCCGCCCTGATCCACGAGGTGGAGCGGCACCGGCAGGCGCACCGGGACCGGCTGGCGCACTATCTCGCGGGTCAGGCCCGGGACTTCACGGCGTCCGAGCCGGGCGAGGCCGGTACCCGGACGCCGCTCGACGCGGAGCGCGAGCTCCAGCACGTCGTCCTGCGCGGCGGCATCGCCTACGAGCGGATGATGATCGACTGGCTGGACGACGTGCTGGCCACGCTGGCCCGCTTCGGTCCGGTCCGCTGATCGCCGCCGCACCCGCGCTACCGGTCCTCCCGGCCCGCCCAGCCGCCGGACCTCCCCACCCCCCGTCCACCAGCCGAAAGGCGTCATCTCCCATGGCTGACCAGCTGCTGTTCAACCCGCGCACCTACGACCCCGCGCACTTCGACCCCGAGACGCGCCGCCTGCTGCGTGCCACCGTCGACTGGTTCGAGGAGCGCGGCAAGGGGCAGCTGATCGAGGACTACCGCAACCGCGCGTGGCTCGGCGACTTCCTCGCCTTCGCGGCGAAGGAGAACCTGTTCGCCACCTTCCTGACCCCGGCGTCCGCCGCGGGGGAGGGAGAATCCGACAAGCGCTGGGACACCGCCCGGATAGCCGCGCTCAACGAGATCCTGGGCTTCTACGGCCTCGACTACTGGTACGCCTGGCAGGTCACGATCCTCGGCCTCGGCCCGGTCTGGCAGAGCGACAACGCCGCCGCCCGCGCCCGCGCCGCCGAACTCCTCGCCCAGGGCGAGGTGTTCGCGTTCGGCCTGTCCGAGAAGGCCCACGGCGCCGACATCTACTCCACCGACATGCTGCTCGAGCCCGACGGCGCCGGCGGCTTCCGCGCCACCGGCTCCAAGTACTACATCGGCAACGGCAACGCCGCCGGGCTGGTCTCCGTCTTCGGCCGCCGCACCGACGTCGAGGGCCCCGACGGCTACGTGTTCTTCGCCGCAGACAGCCGTCACCCCGCCTACCACCTGGTCAAGAACGTCGTCGACTCCTCGAAGTTCGTCAGCGAGTTCCGCCTGGAGGACTATCCGGTGGCGGCCGAGGACGTCCTGCACACCGGCCGCGCCGCCTTCGACGCCGCCCTCAACACGGTCAACGTGGGCAAGTTCAACCTGTGCACCGCCTCGATCGGCATCTGCGAGCACGCGATGTACGAGGCCGTCACCCACGCCCACCACCGGATCCTCTACGGCCGCCCCGTCACCGCTTTCCCGCACGTGCGGCGGGAGCTGACCGACGCGTACGTCAGGCTCGTCGGCATGAAGCTGTTCAGCGACCGCGCCGTGGACTACTTCCGCTCCGCGGGCCCCGACGACCGCCGCTACCTGCTCTTCAACCCGATGACGAAGATGAAGGTGACCACGGAGGGCGAGAAGGTCATCGACCTGATGTGGGACGTCATCGCGGCCAAGGGCTTCGAGAAGGACAACTACTTCGGCCAGGCGGCCGTGGAGATCCGCGGCCTGCCGAAGCTGGAGGGCACGGTCCACGTCAACCTGGCGCTGATCCTGAAGTTCATGCGCAGCCACCTCCTCGACCCGGTCGCCTACCCGGACGTGCCGACCCGTCTCGACGCGGCCGACGACGACTTCCTGTTCCGGCAGGGGCCGGCCCGGGGTCTGGGCTCGGTGCGCTTCCACGACTGGCGGCCCGCCTTCGACGCCTACGCGCACCTGCCCAACGTCGGCCGCTTCCGCGAACAGGCCGACGCCCTCTGCGAGTTCGTCGCCACGGCCGCCCCCGACGAGGAGCAGAGCCGCGACCTCGACCTCCTCCTCGCGGTCGGTCAGCTCTTCGCCCTCGTCGTGCACGCGCAGCTCGTCCTGGAGCAGGTCGCCCTGACCGGGGTCGACGAGGACGTGCTCGACGAACTCTTCGCCGTCCTCGTGCGGGACTTCTCCGCGCACGCCGTCGAACTGCACGGCAAGGACTCGGCGACCGCGCAGCAGCAGGAGTGGGCGCTGGGTTCGGTCCGGCGGCCGGTCGTCGACGCGGCCCGCACGGAGCGGGTCTGGCAGCGGGTCGAGGCGCTGTCCGGCGCGTACGAGATGGCGCCGTAACCGCACCGCACACGGGGGCCGGGCCGCACGGGCCCGGCCCCCGGTCGGTCACGGCCCGGCGGACACGGGGGGCAGGCGTCCGCCGGTGGTCACTTGGTCCGCAGCATGAGGGCGAAACGCGTCTGGGCGCCGTAGACCCCGCTCTCGTCGCCGCCGACCCCGTACCGCTGCTGAAAGCGCGTCACGGCGGCTCGGACCTCCGCGTCGTAGCGGCCGTCTATCGCGCCGCCGTCGTAGATGCCCGGCAACTGCTGGAGACGGACCTGCAGCTCGAAGACCCCATGGCCGCTGTCCCCCGGGCGCAGGACGCCCGTGCCCGGGATCTCGGGGAGCGGCGGATCCGACACGCCGGGCCGGGGCCGGTCCGTCTCCCCCGGCGGGTCCTGCGGCGCGCGCCGCGCCGGCGGGGGAGCCGTCCCGTACCCGGACGGCGAGGGGGAGGCCGCCGCTCCGGCGTCGTGGTGGATCAGCAGCCACGTGGCGAGCACCAGTCCGCTCGCCGCGCCCAGCCCGAGGATTCCGGCGACGAGCAGGTCCCGGAGGCTGGTGAACCGCCGCCGTGCGTGCCCCGGCTTCCTCCCGGGCGCGCGGTCCGGGGGCGCCGATCCCCGTGAGGGCGCGGCGGCGAGGGGGTCCGGGGGCGCCGATCCCGGTGAGGGCGCGGCGGCGAGGGGGTCCGGGGGAGCCGCGGCGGGTGCCGGGGTCTTGGGGCTCGGCCCACGGACCTCCGGCGGCTTCCCCATCGGGGGGAGCGGGACGGTCTCCGGCTCTCTGGCCGGCACGGCGGGTGCCGGGGTCTTGGGGTTCGGCCCACGGACCTCCGGCGGCTTCCTCACCGGGGGGAGCGGGACGGTCTCCGGCTCTCTGGCCGGCACGGCGGGTGCCGGGGTCTTGGGGTTCGGCCCACCGACGTCCGGCGGCTTCCTCACCGGGGGGAGCGGGACGGTCTCCGGCTCTCTGGCCGGCACGGCGGGTGCCGGGGTCTTGGGGTTCGGCCCACGGACCTCCGGCGGCTTCCCCATCGGGGGGAGCGGGACGGTCTCCGGCGCTCTGGCCGGCACGGCGGGTGCCGGGGTCTTGGGGCTCGGCCCACGGACCTCCGGCGGCTTCCCCATCGGGGGGAGCGGGACGGTCTCCGGCGCTCCGGCCGGCACAGGTGGCTCCGCCACGACGGGCTTCGGGAGGCCGGCCCGCGGCGGTTCGGCGGCCGGCCGGCGGGGCTGCCCCTCCTCGCGGAGGAGCTCGGCGCGTGCGGCGTCCAACGCGTCCAGGACGGCCTGGAAGCGGTCCCTGGTCTCCCGCACGAGGTCACGGCCCGAGTCCGGAGTCCGTTCCCGGTTGCCGTCGTCGCGACCCACGGTTCCTCCTCGGCTCGCCTTCTTCCTGACACAGGGCTTCGACACCCGCCGCCCCGGCGGCGGGTCACCCCTCTCCTCCGGGAGGCAGTACGCGGGCCGGGCCGCTCCGTCCTCATCCCGCCGCCGGTATGTAACCCACGCCTCATGCCGCGCCCGGTCGTCGGCGACCCCGCCGGCAGGGTTACCTATCCCACATGCCGGCCGACGATTGAGCACTCGCTCGACGCGCCCCGTTGACCCCGGTAGCCGCTGACCGCTGCCCGGCCCGGGCCTTCCCTCCGTCGACTCGAGAACTGAGAACGGTCGCTACATGGACTACTGCATTCCGTGCAACCGCACGCTCAACGGCGCCGTCACCTGCCCCGAGTGCGGGGCGTACGACTCCGGCATGGCACAGCCGAGCGAGCGGAGAGACGGTGCTCCGGCCGTCGAGGCGACGATGCCGGAAGTCCGCTTCGACGGGGGGCCGGACTCCTCCGCGTCCCCCTTCGACGGGAGGCCGGACCCCTCCGAGTCCCCGTTCCCCGGCCCGCCGACCCCCTCGCGGGACCTGCCGGCAGACCGGTACGGCCGTCCGTCGCGGCTGCGGAAGTATGCCGTCCAGTCTCTCGCCGCAGCCGCCTTCACCATCCTCGGAGGCTTGGCCACCGCGTCGGTGCTGCTCCAGTCCACGGCCCCGCGGGCAGCCGCACCCCCGGAGCCGTCCCTCACCGAGCCCGAGGTCAGCGGCACCGACGCACCGGCTTCAGAGGCCTCACCGGAGCGAGAGCCCACGCATCCGGCGCGCAAGGGCGTCCGGGACCGCGACAGCGACGGCACCCGACCTCCCGTGCCGGCGCCACCTCGCCGCACATCACCGGCCCCCCGGCCGTCCACCGCCACCACCAGTGCGCCGCCACCGGTGAAGGAGAGGCCCACCCCGCGGCCCTCCAGCAGTCGCCGGCCCAGCCCGCCCTCGCGCACGGCAACGCCTTCCACCCGGCCCACCGCCAGTCCTTCGGGCAGCGCCAGCGCCTCTCCCACCAGGAGCGGCTCACCGACCGCGTCGAGTTCGCCCGGCCGCTGACCACCGAGCCGCCCCGGGCAGGCCCTGGGCGTCCCGGCTTCAGCCGGGGGGTGTCGACAGGTGGACCAGGATGCCGCAGACCTCGTCCACGATCTCCCGGGCCTCCGTCTCGTCCCCGCAGTCGGCCAGCTCGCGCGCCGCCCCGCCGATGACGGTGGTCAGCACGCTCACCCGGACCCGGCCGGCGCGCCGCCGCTCGTCCACCTGCAGCAGCCGGGCGTTGCGCCGTACCCACGCGCGGTCCCACTGGCGGCGCAGCGCGTCGAAGCCCGAGGGGCCGTCGTCCTCGGCGAGGAGTCTGCCGAGCCGCCGGTTGTCCCAGGCACCCTCCAGATACGCCCTGGCTCCCGCCGCGAAGAGGGCGATGGGGTCGTCCACACCACGGCTGCGCTCGGAGGTCAGCGTGGCCTCGGTCCGGCCCTCCTGCTCCTCCCGGAACTCCTCCCAGAGGGCGAGGTAGAGCCCCCGCTTCCCGCCGTAGTGCTGGAAGAGGGTGCCCACCGCGAGGCCGGAGCGCGTGGCGATCTCGGTGAGGCCGGCGTCGGTGTAACCGCGCTCGGTGAACACCTCCAGCGCGGCGTCCAGCAGCGCACGCCGGACCGTTCGCCGCTGCCCGGGCTCCCCGGCCGGCAGGACCGTGCCCTCCTCTCCGCCCGGCGGCCGGCCTGCCGTCTCGGTCCCGGCGGACTCCACGATGCCGCTCACTGGCAATCCTCACCTTCCGCGCCGTCGCGGATGGCGAGGGCGACCAGTAGTTCCAGGAGGTCGGCGATCCGGCGCGGATTGCGGCCGGTGCGTTCCTCGATCCGGCGCAACCGGTAGTGCGCCGTGTTGTGGTGCACCCGCAGCCGGTCGGCGGCCAGCCGCAGATTGAGGTCGGCCTCCGCGAAGGCCCGTATGGTGGCCGCCAGCGTGTCGCCACGTCTGCGGTCCTCCTCCAGCAGCACCCGTACCCGGGGGTCGACCAGCTGGCGGGCGAGGTCGTCGGCGCGCAGCGCCAGGTAGTCGAACGGGGACAGCCGCGGCAGGGCCGCCACTCCGCCCCCGCTCGGCACCAGGTCCAGGGCGGCCCGCGCCTCCTCGAACGCGCGCGGCAGTTCGGACGCGCCCCGGGCGACCGTGCTGATGCCCATGGAGAGCATGGTCCCCTCCCGGGCGAGCCGCTCCTGCACGGCCTCGAAGTGGGCGCATATGTCCTCCGCGTCCATGCCGGCCCGGACCACGGGCACGGCCACCACCTCGTCGTGGCGCACGACGACCAGGGTCCGGCCGGCCCAGGGCCCTGCGATGCTGATCGACGCGCTGGTGGCGTACCCGTGCTCGGCCGTGGTGAGGTCCCCGGTGCGGGTGTCGCCGACGCACATCGCCACGACCGCCATCATCGGCGAGCGCGGCCCGATGCCGTACGCCTGCGCCGCGGCGAACAGCGGACCGCGCGTCGGGGCCACGCCGGCCAGGAGCTGGTCCAGGAGATCCCGGCGCTCCCGGTCCGCGTCCGCCACCATGTGCTGCTGGAACTCGACGTACGCCTGCGCGGCGTGGGTGCTGGCGTAGTCGACGTACCGCATCAGCGGGGTGACGAGGGACAGCGCGGCCTGCTGGGCCTCGACGGACGTGCCCGCGCAGTCCAGCAGCGCGTCCCACATCACCTGCCGGCCCACCCGGAAGGCGCTGATCCAGTCCTCCAGGGCGAACCCCGCGCGGGCCCGGCGCATGGCCGCCGCCCGGCTGAAGACGAGGTCCTCGGCAGCGATGTCGCGGTCGCCGGCCAGCGCCGCCAGCTGCATCCGGTAGTGCTCCAGCACCTGGTCCCGTACGTCGTCGAAGAACCGGCCGTCCTGCAGCGCGTACGACGGGATCTCCGCACGCATCACCGCGACCGCGGTCTCCGCCACCTCCTCGACCCGGTCGTGGACGGCGTGCAGGATCCGCTGCCGCTCCCGGCGGAGCGGTTCGGGCATCGGGGGAGTGTCCCGGGCAGGTCCGAGAGGCATGACGCCGATCGTCGTCGTCCGGATCGTGCTCCGTCAACAGGCTCGGCGTGAGACACCTCGCGGTACCTGTGCGCGGCGCACAGTCCGGGGACCGGGAAGTTGGGTGCTCACACCCAATGTGCGCCTGGAACGCCCCCACCTACTGTGACGCTCGCCCACCCCCCAGCACGTCGGAAGGGGCGTCACTCATGCTCGCGGTCGACGGTATCACCGTGCGCTTCGGCGGAATCACTGCACTGGACGGTGTCGCTTTCACCGTCGAGCCCGGCACCGCCGTGGGGCTCATAGGTCCGAACGGAGCCGGCAAGACCACCTTGTTCAACTGCCTCACCAGGCGCTGTACCCCCGATGCGGGAGAGGTGCGGTTCGACGACGAGGACCTCCTCGTCCTCCCTCCGCACGCCGTGGCGGGGCGCGGCATCGCCCGCACCTTCCAGAACCTCGGCCTGTTCCCGCAGCTCACGGTTCGGGAGAACGTCATGGTCGGCGCCCACAGCCGGGGGCGTACCGGACACCTCGCCGCGGCGCTCCGGCTGCCCCGCGTCCGGCGGGAGGAGAGGGAACTACGTGACCAGGCCGACGAGCTGCTCGGGCGGCTCGACCTGGCGGACATCGCCGACCACCCCGCCGCCGGACTGCCGTTCGGCACGCTCAAACGCGTCGAACTCGCCCGGGCGCTCGCCGTCCGCCCCCGGCTGCTGCTGCTCGACGAACCCGTCAACGGCCTCAGCCACGGCGAGGTCGGCCAATTCGCGGATCTGGTCCGCTCGGTGCGCCACGACTTCGACCTCACGCTCGTGGTCGTCGAACACCACATGGGGTTCGTGATGGGCCTGTGCGACAAGATCGTGTGCCTCGACTTCGGGCGCAAGATCGCCGAAGGCACGCCGGAGGAGATCCAGCGCGATCCGGCCGTCGTCGAGGCGTACCTGGGGGTGGCGGCGTGAGCGAGCCCACCACCGACCGCACCGAGGCCGAGGCCGAGGCGAGTGCGGAGCCGGACTTCCTGAAGGTGTCCGACCTGCACGCGGGGTACGGCCAGGCCCGTGTGCTGCAGGGCCTCGACTTCTCCGTCGCCCGCGGTGAGGTCTGCGCGGTCCTCGGACCCAACGGGGCCGGCAAGACCACGACGCTGCGGGCGCTGTGCGGCATGGTCCGCGGCCGCGGCTCGGTCACCCTGAACGGCACGGAGCTGCTGGGCCGCCCGCCCGAGCAGGCCGCCCGGGCCGGCGTGGCGCACGTGCCCGAGGGCCGCGGCACCTTCAACGACCTGACCGTCGAGGAGAACCTGCGTGTCGGAGCCCACATACGCACCGGCCGTCCGTGGCGGGGCCGTGCCGGGCGTGCGGCCGTGGCGGCCGACCTGGAACGGATCTACGGCTACTTCCCCAGGCTGCGCCAGCGCTCGCGCCAGGCCGCCGGCAGCCTCAGCGGCGGGGAGCAGCAGATGCTCGCCATCGGGCGGGCGCTGATGCTGCGGCCTTCCCTGCTGCTCCTGGACGAGCCGTCCCTGGGACTCGCCCCGCTGGTCACCCGCGAGCTGTTCGAGATCGTCCGCGCAGTCAACGAGGAGGAACGCACCACCGTGATCGTCGTCGAGCAGAACGCCCAGCTCGCGCTGGACATCGCGCACCGGGCGCACGTACTGGAGGCCGGCCGCCTGGTGCTGTCCGGTCCGGCCCGGCGGATCCGCGAGGACGGGCAGGTCGCCGAGGTGTACCTCGGTGTCTCCGTCGGCTCGCGCAAGGCCGGGTGAGCGCCGTGACCGACCTCCTGCAGCAAGTGGTGGAAGGACTGGGCTCCGGCGCGGTGTACGCGAGCCTGGCGCTGGCCCTGGTGCTGATCCACCGGTTCACCGGGATCGTCAACTTCGCGCAGGGCGAGCTGGCCATGCTCTCCACCTACGTCGCCTGGCAGCTGGTGGCGTCCGGGATGCCGTTCTGGCTGGCGCTGCCGGTCACCCTCGGGGTGTCCTTCGCCGGCGGCATGCTGGTCGAGCGGATCGTCATCCGTCCCGTGCGGGGCGCCCCCGAGCTGACGGTGGTCATCGTCACCGTCGGCCTGTTCATCTTCGTCAACGCGCTGGCCGGCCTGATCTGGTCGTTCACCGTGAAGGACTTCCCGCAGCCGTTCCCCGACGGCGGGCTCGACCTGGCCGGCGTGCGCGTGGACTGGTCGACGCTCGGGATCCTCGGTGTGGTGGCCGTCGTGATGGGCCTGCTGTACCTGCTGTTCCAGCACACCTCCGCCGGCCTGGTGATGCGGGCGGTCGCCTGCAACCCCTCCTCCGCCCGGCTGTCGGGCATCCGGGCGGGCCGGGTGCTGATGCTCGGCTGGGGGCTGGCCGCGACGGTCGGCGCGGTGTCGGGCGTGCTCGTCGCCCCGGTGCTGTTCCTGGAGCCCAACATGATGGGCGGGGTGCTGATCTACGCCTTCGCCGCGGCCACCCTCGGCGGCTTCGACAGCCCGGTGGGTGCGGTCGTCGGCGGCCTGTTCGTGGGCGTCGCCGAGACGCTCACCGGGGCGTACGTGGACGTGGTCGGTGCCGATCTGAAGGTGGGCGTACCCCTGGTGATCATTCTCGCGGTGCTGCTGGTACGGCCCCAGGGCCTGTTCGGACGGGCGGCGGTGGAACGCGCATGAGCACGATCACGACCGTACTCGGCACGGACCGGGCCCGACGCCTGCGGGCCGCGCTCACCGTGCTGCTCGCGGCGGCCGCCGCCGTCGGCGCACCCTTCTACTTCGCCCCCTTCCAGGTCTTCCAGCTGACCATGGTGCTCCTGTACGCGGTGGCGCTGGCCGGGCTGAACCTGCTGGTCGGCTTCGGCGGGCAGATCTCGCTCGGGCACGGCGCGTTCTTCGCGGCGGGGGCGTACACGGCGGCGGTCATGCTCGACCGGTACGACACCGGCCACCTGGCCACGCTGCCGGTCGCGGCCGCCGGGTGCTTCCTGCTGGGCCTCGGCTTCGGGGTGCCCGCCCTGCGGCTGCGCGGGCTGTACCTCGCCCTGGTCACCCTCTCGTTCGCGGTGTTCCTGCCGCCGCTGCTCAAGCGGCTCGAACCGGTGACGGGCGGCTCCATGGGTCTGACCGTGGACAAGCTGCGGCCGCCCGCCTGGAGCGGGCTGGCCGAGGACCAGTGGATGTACTTCGTCGTCCTCGCCGTCGCCGCGGTGGCTCTGCTGCTCGCCCGCAACCTGCTGCGGTCCCGGGTCGGCCGGGCACTGCTCGCCGTGCGGGACAACGAGAGTGCCGCCGAGGTCATGGGCGTGCGGCTGGCGCTGCACAAGACCGTCGCCTTCGCCTGGAGCGCGATGTTCGCGGGTGTCGCCGGGTGCCTGTACACCTGGGTGATCGGCTTCGTCTCGCCCGACTCCTTCGGCTTCGTCCTGTCCATCACCCTGCTGGCCGGCCTGGTCGTCGGCGGGCTCGCCTCGCTGTACGGGCCACTGCTGGGCGCGGCGTTCGTGATGTACGTGCCGAGCGTCTCCCAGGACCTGAGCGAGGCCGCACCGGGAGTGGTGTTCGGCCTGCTGATCATCACGGTGATGTTCGTGGCCCCGACCGGACTGGCCGGTCTGCCGCGCCGTGTCCTGGGCGCGGTCGCCCGTCGTGCGCCCCGCGTCGCCACCGCCACCGCCCCCGACCGGAGGCCGGAGGCCGATTCCACGCCTGATCCGGAGGCGGATCCGCAGGCCGGAACCGAATCCAGCGTGACCCTCACTCCTGCGGCCTCCGCAGTTGCCGACGCCGAACCCGTGGGCGCCCAGCCCCGCACCGAAAAGGAATGATCCACATGCGCAAGACGACCGTTCTGCGGGCCGCCGCGGCCGCCACCGCCGCCCTGCTCACCGCGACCGCCTGCAGCAGTCAGCGAGGTCAGGACGCCCAGAACACCGCCGCCGACGGCGCGTGCAAGGGGCAGCAGACCACGGGCATCACCGACAAGACCATCAAGCTGGGCGGGATCTACCCGCTGTCGGGGCCCGCCTCCGCGTACGGCACGATCAGCAAGGGCGTGGCCGCCTACTTCAAGTACGTCAACGGCAAGGGCGGCATAGACGGCCGCACGGTCGAGTTCACCGTCCGCGACGACGGCTACCAGCCGCCCAAGGCGGTCGAGGAGGCCCGCAGACTCGTCGAGCAGGAGAAGGTCTTCGCGGTGTTCCAGACCCTGGGCACCCCGTCCACGGCGGCCGTGTGGGACTACCTGAACAAGCAGAAGGTGCCGCAGCCCTTCGTCGCCACGGGAGCCTCCGTCTGGGGCAGCGACGACAAGCACCCCTGGACCCTCGGGTGGCAGCCCAACTACGTGGCCGAGGCCCGGGTGTACGCCAAGTACCTCAAGGAGGAGAAGCCGAAGGCCCAGGTGGCGGTCCTCTACCAGAACGACGACTTCGGCAAGGACCTGCTCGGCGGGTTCAAGAAGGCCCTCGCCGGCAGCGGCGTCAAGGTGGTCGCCGCGGAGAGCTACGAGGTGACCGACCCCTCCGTGTCGGCACAGATGGCGAGCCTCGCCCGCTCCAAGGCCGACGTGCTGCTCGACATCACCACGCCCAAGTTCGGCAGCCAGGCCCTCGCCGCCGACGCCAAGGACACCAAGTGGAACCCGCTGCACATCGTGAACAACGTGGCCTCGTCGGCCGCCGTGCTCCGGCCCGTCGGGTTCAAGAACGTCCAGGGTGTGGTCTCGGCGACCTACTTCAAGGACCCCGCCGACCCGCAGTGGGCAAACGACCCTGAGGTGAAGACGTACAAGAAGGCCCTGCACGCCTACGCCCCCGACGCGGACCCGGCCAACCAGTTCAACGCCTACGGCTGGGCCGTCGCCTCCAGCCTGCACCAGGCCCTGGACGCGATGAAGTGCCCGACCAGGGAGGGACTGCGGGATGCGGTGCGCGATCTGAAGGACGTGAAGGTGGGCATGCTGCTGCCCGGTGTCACCCTGTCCACGGGCCCGGGCGACGCCTTCCCGATCGAGACGATGCAGCTGATGCGGTTCAAGGGCGAGCGCTGGCAGCTGTTCGGCAAGCCGGTGGACACCCGCAAGGAGTTCGGCCCGCTGACGAAGTGAGCCGGCGGGGGCGGTCCCGGCCGGTGCCCCGGCCCCTGGACCGCCCCCGCCCGTCGCCGCCCCGTCACCGACGTGAGCGGACCCGCGTGCTCAGACGGCGTTCAACCCTCCGTCCACCACCAGGCTCTGCCCGGTGACGTAGGAGGCGCGGTCGGAGAGCAGGAAGGTGACGGCCTCGGCCACCTCCCAGGCGGTGCCCTGGCGGCCCAGCGGAATGCGGCTGAACGAGGACGTGCGGGACGCCCGCCGGGCCGAGGCCGCACGGCCCATCGGGGTGTCGATCAGGCCCGGGACGACCAGGTTGGCGCGGATCCCGCGCGGCCCGCCCTCCTTGGCGACATGCCGGGTGAGACCGAACAGGCCCGCCTTCGAACTGTCGTACGCGGGCGAATCGGTGGCCGCGCGCAGCCCGGCCACGGAACCGACGAAGACGATCGACCCTCCGTCGGCGATCGCGGGCAGCGCGTACTTGGCGGCGAGGAAGGGGGCGCCCAGGTTGAGCGAGAGCACCTGCTCCCACTGCTGCGGTGAGGTGCCCGCCAGGCCCGTGCCGAGACCGATGCCGACGTTGACCACGAGCGCGTCGAGCGTGCCGAGTTCCCGGAGCGCCTCGGCGACCATGGCCGAGGACCGCTCGGGATCCGTGGCGTCGCCGACCAGGGCGAGGCCACGACCGCCTTCCTCGCCGACGAGGGCGGCGGTGGCCGCCGCCGCGGAGGCGGAGACGTCGGCGCAGGCGACGGAGGCTCCCTCGCGGGCCGCGAGCACGGCCACCGCCCGCCCGTTGCCCACCGGTGCGTCGGGATCGTCGGCGGGACGGGTGCCCGCTCCGATGACCAGTACGTTCCGGCCGGTCAGGAGGCCGGCCGGGTGGTGCGCGGTGTGCTGCGGCTCAGGCATCGTCGTCTGCCGTCCCGGTGGCGGCGGGCAGGGCCTCGGTCGTGAAGCCGGGCTCGAGCGGGGTGCCGGCGGAGTTCAGGAAGAAGGCGACCATGTGGTACTGGCCGACCAGCATGGTGATCTCGATCAGCTGTGCCTCGTCGTGGTCGGCGGCGAGCGCCGACCAGGTGGCCGCGGACAGGCGTGCCTCCCGGTGCAGTTCGTCGGCGGCGCGCAGCAGCAGGGCGTCGGCCGGCGTCCAGCCCGGGGCGTCCGGGCCCGCACCGACCCGCCGGATCTCCTCGTCGGTGACCCCGGCCGCCCTGGCCAGCGGTACGTGCCGTCCCCATTCGTACGCGGCCCGGGTGTTGCGGGCGGTGCGCAGGATCAGCAGTTCCCGGGTCCGGCCCGCGAGCCGGCCGTGGCGCAGCAGATGGGTGCCGAACGGCAGGAAGTGCCGGAAGAGACCGGGGTGCCGCACCAGAGTGGTGAAGACGTGGGGCAGGCGGCCGTCGGCGTCCCGGGGAATCGGGGCCAGCAGCTCCCGGGCGGACGGGTCCCAGCCGTCCTCGGGCAACGGCGCGAGGCGCGGGCGGTGCGGGTGCTCGTCGGTCATGCGGGTCTCCGTACGGGTCGTCAGGAGGGCGTGGCACCAGGGCGGTGCCGCCGTGCCACTGTCCTTTCGGCGGCGGGGGGTTGTCGACGGATCCCTGGCCAAGGCCGCGGGGCGGCATATTGTTCGGATGCACAACGGCCGGTGCGGAGGGCGGAGGTGGGATCGATGTCCGGACAGACGGGTGCGGCGGCGCCCCTGGAACGGGTCATCGCCGCGATGACCGCGCGACAGGGACCCGTGGGCGGGGGGTTGTACGCGGAACTGGTGGGCCACGTCCCGTCCTACCGCGCGGTCCCGCGGGAACTCCTGGACGGGATCTGGCACCGGCACTTCCAGCGGGCTCTCGCGGTGCTGCGGGAGGGGACGGTGCCCGCGCCGGAGGACTTCCGCGAAGCCGACGTGGCCCGGGACCGGGTCGCCCGGGGCGTGCCCCTCGGCGACGGGCTCGGCGCCTTCCGCCGGGCGCTGGGCGCGATACGGGACCTGTTCATCGCCGAGGCGACCGAACGCGGGCTGGACCCGGGCCTCATCGTCGACCGCACCAAGTGCCTGTGGGAGCTGGCGGACGTCGCGAGCCTGCAGATCGCCGCCGTCCACCGGCAGGCGGAGGCCGACTCCGCCCTGTTCGACGCCCGCCGCCGCGCCGAGTTCCTGCGCGGACTGCTGTACGGGACGCTCAGCGCCGCGGAGATCCACAGCGGTGCGGCCGTCTACGGACTGGACGCGTCGCGGCCGTACCGGGCCGTCAGAGCCGTCCCGTACGGCGATGCCGGGCCGGACGCGCTGGACCGTTCCCTGGAGTCCCACGGCCGCAGAAACGGCCGGGGCGCGCTGTTCACCGTGCTGGACGACGCCGTCGCCGGGATCGTCGAGGCCAGGCCGGACACCGGTGGCCCGGAGGTGACGGCCGGGCTGGGCCCGCCGGCGGACCTGGCCGCGGTGCACCGCTCCTTCCGCGCCGCCGGCAGGCTGCTGCAAGCCGCCCGTGCCTACGGTCTGCGCGGTGTGTACGACCTGGGCGACCTGTCCTGGCGGGTGGCGGTCGTCGCCGAACCGGAACTCGCCGAGCTGCTGGTCGACCGCTACCTGCGCCCGCTGGAGGCGGAGGGGGAGTTCGGCGCGCTCGTCGAGGAGTCGGTGCGGGCGTACCTGGAGGGCGGACGGCGCGTCCGCGAGGTCGCCCGCGGCGCACACGTCCATGTCAACACCGTCCGCTACCGGCTGCGCCGCTTCGAGGAGCTCACCGGCGCCGACCTGGACGCTCCGGACACCGCGGTGGAGGTCGGCTGGGCCCTGGCGGCGCGCGAGCTGAGGACACCTCCACGAGGCCGGGCGTCCACCGGGTTTCAATAGGCGGTGGGTGGCCTCGTACAAGGTGGTGTCCAGCGGTGGAGAAGTGGATGACGGTGTTCGGCGAAGGCCACGACGATCCGTTCGCCCCGCACCTCGCCGCCCTGGCGGTGCTCGACGACCGGGGAGTCGTGGTCGGGTGGAACCGGCGGGCGCAGGAACTGCTCGGCCATCCGGACGCCGCCGTGCTCGGCCGGCGGGCGTTCGAGGTGCTCGTCGACCCTCGCGATCTGCCGGCCGCCAGGCAGGCCGTGGCCAAGTGCAGACGAGCCGGCGGCTGGGCGGGCCTGCTCACCCTGCGACACCGCGACGGGCGGCTCGTGGACCTGGGGCTGAGGGCTCATGCCGTCTCACGTGACGACCGGGTCCGTGAGTGGGTCCTCACCGGCGCACCCGCGGTCGACGTCCAGGAATGGCAACGAGACCGCGCGATTCTCGACGGGCTGTACCGCCGGTGCCCGATCGGCCTGGTCGTCCACGGCACCGACCTGACGATCCTCCGGGTCAACCGGGCCATCGAACGCTTCAGCGGCCTCCCTGCGGGGGCCTTCCAGGGGCTGCCCACCGGTCGTTTCCTCGTCCCCGACGACGCGCGCGAGGCCGTGGACCGGGTGCGCCGGGTGATGGAGACCGGACGGCCGACGGTCTACTCCGAGCAATTGGTCCGCATGGAGTGGGATCCGGCACGCGAGCGGGTCGCGATGGTCTCCTCCTTCCCGATGAAGGACCCCTCCGGCCGCATCCTGGGGGTGGCCGAGATGATCGAGGACATCACCGAACGCCATCGGGCCCAGCGTCGGCTCGCGCTCCTGGACCAGGCCGGCAGCCGTATCGGAACCACCCTCGACGTGGCGGAGACCGCCCGGGAACTCGCCGAGGTGATGGTGCACCTCGCCGACCACGTATCGGTGGATCTGCTCCAGCCGGTGACGCGCGGGGAGGAACCGGCGCGCACCCTGGCCGGGCCCGTGGTCCGGCTGGCCGTCTGCAGCCTCGGCGCCCAGCAGACCGGCCCGCCCCACCCCCACGGCGAACCCGTGGAGTTCGCGGCCGACACCCCCCAGGCCAGGTGCCTGGCCGAGGGGCGGCCCGTCCTGGAACCGGTCCTCCCGCCCGACTGGTTCTCGGCGGGCGGCCGTCGGGGGCCCCGCGCCCCCGACCTGGGCGCCCACTCGCTGATCGTGGTGCCTCTCGTCGCACGCGGCCTGGTGCTGGGCGTGATGACCCTGTGGCGTTCGCGCCGCCCCGATCCCTTCGAGGCGGACGATCTCACCCTCGCCCAGGAGCTGGCCTCGCGGGCCGCCGTCGCCATCGACAACGCCCGGCGCTTCACCCAGCAGCAGCAGACCGCGTTCACCCTGCAGAGCAGCCTGCTGCCCCGGGCCGTACCGGACCAGTCGGCCGTCGAGGTGGCCCTGCGGTACCTTCCGGCCAGCGCGGCCCCGGGTCTGGGCGGTGACTGGTTCGACGTCATCCCGCTGTCCGGGGCCCGGATCGCCCTCGTCGTCGGGGACGTGGTGGGACGCGGCATCCACGCTGCCGCCACCATGGGCCGGCTGCGTACCGCCGTCCACACGCTCGCCAGCCTCGACCTGGAACCGGACGAGGTCCTCTCCCGCCTGGACGACCTGGTCAACCTGCTGGCGGCCGAACAGGAAGCAGTCGGCGAACGGCCGGTGGGCGAGCAGGTCGTCGGCGCGACCTGCCTGTACGCCGTGTACGACCCGGTCTCCGGGCGCTGCTCCGTGGCCCGCGCCGGTCACCCGCTGCCGATGGTGACCGCTCCGGACGGACGGGTGGCTCCGCTCGACCTGCCCGCCGGGCCGCCCCTGGGACTGGGCGGCCTGCCGTTCGAGGCCCGGGAGATCGACCTGGCCGAGGGAAGCCTGCTGTGCCTGTACACCAACGGACTCATCGGCGAACGCCACCTCGACGCCGACACCGCCGTGACCAAGCTGTGCGCGGCCCTCACCCGCCCCGCCGACGCACTGGAACGGACATGCCAGGCCGTGGTCGACTCGCTCGTGCCCTCGCTCCCCGGTGACGACGTCGCGCTGCTGGTCGCCCGCACCCGCGTGCTGCCCCCGGACGCCGTCGCTACCTGGCAGCTGCCGCTGGAACCCGCCAGCGCGGCCCGGGCCCGGGCGCTGACCTCGGCCAAGCTGGCCGAATGGGGTCTGGAGCACCTGGCGTTCACGACGGAGCTGATCGTCAGCGAGCTGGTGACCAACGTCTACCGGTACGCCGACGGCCCCGCGACGCTACGGCTGATCCGGGAACGGACCCTGGTGTGCGAGGTCAGCGACACCAGCCACACCTCACCCCACCTGCGCCGCGCCCGCACCACCGACGAGGGCGGCCGCGGCCTGTTCCTGGTGGCCCAGATGACCGAACGCTGGGGCACCCGTTACACCCGCGAGGGCAAGACCGTCTGGACCGAGCAGCCACTGACCGGCACCCTCACCTGACCGTCCGGCCGTGCGCCGGGACGGGGCCCGCGGCGGACCCCAGGGGCGGCGCCATGGCCGCTCCCGTGGCCCGCCGCGCCGTCGTGCTCACTCGGCCGCGGCCAGCATCCGTGCCTCGCTCTCCTCGTACAGCCGCCGGTTCTCGCGGCTCTCGGCGGCGCGGCGACGGTGGTCCAGCCGGCTGCCCAGCCAGCCCGCCAGATAGCCGAACGGGATGGAGACCAGGCCGGTGGACTGCAGCGGGAACCAGCTGAAGTCCGCGTGCGGGAAGACCGCGGACGGCGTGCCCGAAACCGCGCGGGAGAAGACCATCAGCACCAGCGCGCAGGCGGTGCCCCCGTAGAGGCTGGCGAGCAGGCCGGTGCGCGTGAACCCGCGCCAGAACAGGGAGTAGGTCAGCGCGGGGGCGACGGCCGACGCCCCGATGCAGATCGCCAGCGTCGTCAGCACGCCGACGTCCCAGTTCTGGACCAGGACCGAGAGCAGGACGGCGACGCTTCCCACCACCACGCTCGTCCACGCCGCCACCGTCATCTCCGTACGCGGTGCCGCCCGGTCCCGCCGCAGCGCATGGGCGAACAGGTCGTGGGCGAGCGAGGAGGCCGCGGCCAGCGTCATCCCCGCGACCGAGGACAGCAGGGTGATGAACACCGTGCCCGCCACGGCGGCGTAGAGGACGGTCGTGCTCGCGGAGCCGGCGCCGCCGCCGAGCACACGGGACAGCATGAGCACCGACGTCCGGCCGCGCGGATCGGTCGCCGTGATGGACTCCGACCCCACCAGGGCCGCCGCGCCCGTACCCAGGATGATCACGAGCAGGCAGAACGTGGTGACCGTGCCGACCGCCCAGGACATGGAGCGGCGCACGGCGGGCACGTCGCGTGCGGAGTACAGCCGCATCGTGATGTGCGGCAGGCAGGCCGCGCCGAGGATCACGGTGATCTGGAGACTGGCGAAGTCCAGCCGCTGAGTTGCCGAGGTGCCCAGCTGGAGGCCTTGGCGGAGGAATCCCGGGCCCGTGCCACTGCCCTGCTCGGCGGCCCGCAGCACCTCGCCGGGGCTCCAGTCGAAGCGGTGCAGGACCAGAGCGGCGACGGTGAGGCTGGTGCCGATCAGCAGCACGATCTTGATCATCTGGATCAGCGCGGTGCCCCGCATGCCGCCGATCGCCGCATAGATGATCATCAGGGTGCCGACGAGGACGATGCACACCGTCCTGACGCCGTCCTCGTGCGACATGCCCAGGATGAAGGTGAGCAGCGACCCGGCCCCCGAGAGCTGGACGACCAGGAAGGGCAGGGTCGCCGAGAGCGTCACCACGCAGGAGGCGATGCGGACGGCCCGCCCGGGCATGGTGCGGGCCAGGACGTCGCCCATGGTGAAGCTGCCGGCGTTGCGCAGCGGCTCGGCCAGCAGGAACATCAGCAGCACCAGCGACAGGGCGGTGCTGACCGCCAGGACGTAACCGTCGTAGCCGGCGAGCGCGATGATGCCGGTGGTGCTCAGCACCGTGGCCGCGGAGATGTAGTCGCCCGCGATCGCCAGGCCGTTCTTGAGCGGGGTGAGGGAGAGGTAGCCGGTGTAGAAGTTCGTCAGGTCGTCGCGGTCCGGTCCCGCCATCACGCACATCAGCAGCGTGAGGGTCACCAGGGTGCTGAACAGGACCAGGACGAGTGCCTGGGTCCCCGAGCCGTAGTCGTTCATCTCACCGCTCCGGCATCCCGGAGCGGCCGGACCGCGCGCTCCCTGACGGCCCCCGCGAGCGGGTCCACGGAGGCGCGTGCGCTGCGTCCGTACCAGAAGACGGCCGCGAAGGTGACGAGGAGCTGGAGGACCCCCAGGCCCATGCCGAGGCTCAGCTCACCGGCGATCTCCGAACCCATCAGGTCCGGTGCCCAGCAGGACAGCACCACGTACACCACGAACGAGCCGAGCGCGGTGAGCGTCGAGACCCGGCGCAGCTTGCGGTAGGCCGAGCGGAGCTCGGCGAGGTCGGCGCCGGACGGCTGGGGCTGGTGCAGGTGCGGCGGGCGCTGCCCGGCCTGCCCGAACGGGTCGTAGGGAGCGTACGAGGGCGCGTACGAGGCGGTGTCGTACTGCGCCTCGTACTGCCAGGGGTCCCGCTGCGTCCGTCCCGGTGGGTACCGGTCGTCGGGGTGTGTCATCGCAAGGCCTTCCGGATGCGGCTCGGGTCCGTGGGAGGTGGCGGTGAAAGCATCGGCGGCGCACGATACCGACTGGTTGGAATGCGTGATAAGCCTGCTGAGAGGGTCGGATTCGGGAAGGGCCTGTGGGGAATATCACGTGCACCCGCGTACCTACTGGTCGGTATGGTCGCGGGAGGCCGTACCAACCAGGAGGCGTGATGTCCGCGACCAACCGCCAGATCCGTCTGGCAGCCCGCCCCGAGGGCGAAGTGAAGCCCGAGGACTGGGAGCACCACTCCGAACCGATCGCGGAACCCGGCCCGGGCCGGTTCGCGGGCCGTACGCGCGTGATCTCCCTGGACCCGGCCATGCGGGGCTGGCTGGACGACCGTCCCTCCTACCTGCCGCCCGTCGGCATCGGAGAGGTGATGCGGGCCGGATCGGTCATCGAGGTGACCGCGTCGAACCACCCCGACTTCCAGCCCGGCGACCACGTGGTCGGCACGTTCGGCGTCCAGGAGTACGTGGTCTCCGACGGCCGCGGCGCCATGAAGATCGACACCTCCCTCGCCCCGCCCTCCACGTACCTGGGGGCGCTGGGCATGCCCGGCATGACGGCCTACTTCGGCCTGCTGGACGTCGGCGCGCTGCAGGACGGCGAGACCGTCGTGGTCTCCGGAGCGGCCGGCGCGGTCGGCACCATCGCGGGTCAGATCGCGAAGGCCAAGGGCTGTCGTGTCGTGGGCATCGCCGGCGGACCGGAGAAGTGCGCCATGCTCACCGACGAGCTGGGATTCGACGCGGCGATCGACTACCGGGCCGACGACGTCAAGAAGGCGCTGCGCGAGCACGCCCCCGACGGCATCGACGTCTACTTCGACAACGTCGGAGGCGACATCCTCGACACCGCCCTCACCCGGCTGGCGATGCACGCGCGCGTCGTGATCTGCGGCGCGATCAGCCAGTACAACAACGCCACACCGGTCAAGGGCCCCTCCAACTACCTCTCGCTGCTGGTGCGCCGGGCCCGCATGGAGGGCTTCGTCGTCTTCGACTACGCCAAGCAGTACGCCAAGGCCGCCCAGGAGATCTCCGCCTGGATCGGCGACGGCCGCATCAAGGTCAAGGAACACGTGGTGAAGGGCGGCATCGACGACTTCCCCGCGACCTTGCAGATGCTCTTCCGCGGCGAGAACGTCGGCAAGCTCGTGCTGGAGCTGGCGTGACCGCCGCCGAGGTCCTCGCAGGAGGAGGGGCGGAGGGCGCCGCGCTGGCGGGCAAGGTGGCGATCGTGACCGGCGCCGCCAGCGGGCTGGGCCGGGCCTCGGCGCTGGCCCTGGCGAGGGCGGGCGCGCGCGTGGTCGTCGCCGACCTCGACGCGCAGGGCGGGCGGGAGGTGGCCGACATGGTCGAGGGCGACTTCCGCGCCTGCGACGTCTCCGACCTCGACGCCAACCGCGCCCTGGTGCGGTTCACCCAGGAGCGGTACGGCGGTGTCGACATCGCGCTGCTCAACGCGGGGGTGGCGACCGGTTGCGGCGTCGGCGAGGACTTCGATCCCGCACGCTACCGCCGGGCGATGGGCGCCAACCTCGACGGCGTGGTCTTCGGGACCCACGCGGTGCTGCCCGCACTGCGGGCGCGCGGCGGGGGATCCATCGTGGCGACCGCTTCCCTGGCCGGTCTGGCGGCGGTGCCGCTCGATCCGCTGTACGCGGCCAACAAGCACGCGGTCGTGGGACTCGCGCGCTCCCTGGGGCCGGCGCTCGCATCGGAGAACGTGCGCTTCAACGCGGTCTGCCCGGGCTTCGCCGAGTCGCGCATCATCGACCACCTGCGCGACCTGCTCTCCGACCAGGGGCTGCCGGTCATCCCGGCCGAGACCGTCGCGGACGCGGTGCTGCGGATCCTCACCGGCGACGGCACGGGGGAGTGCTGGTTCGTCCAGGCCGGCCGCGAACCGGAGCCGTTCCGCTTCCGCAACGTCCCGGGTCCGGCCCGGCCCGTCGGCGACCCGACCGCCGAAACCCTGATTCCGTCGAAACCGTGATTCCGTCATGAAAGGTGCACTTCTCCACAAACTTGACTGACTCCAGGAAGGGCGTACGGTCGAGAGCGAGAAGGCGAGACGGCAGTCGATCCCCGAAGGGGTGCCCGCATGACCCGTACGATCCCCCGGGAGTCCCTCCCGGGCGGAGTGATCCCCGGCCCGGCCGCCCCCGGGTCGTCCGGAACCGGGTCCTGGTCCCTGCCGTGGTCGCCGACCGCGTGCGGTCTGGCGCGGAACGCCGTGCGCGACGTACTGACCCGATGGGGCCTCGACGAGCTGGTTCCGGTCGCCGAACTGCTGGTGAGCGAGCTGGTGTGCAACGCGCTGCGGCACGGCGCCGGCCCGCTGCGCCTCACCCTGGAGCGGGCCCCTCAGGTGCGCTGTGCGGTCGGCGACGGTTCGTCGCGGCCGCCGCGCCCCACCGAGGCCGGCCCCGATGACGAGGGCGGCCGCGGACTGGCGCTCGTGGACACGCTGGCCGCTCGGTGGGGCCACGAGCGCAGCCTGCCCTCGGGCAAGACCGTGTGGTTCGAACTCACCGCCGGGGCGGAGGAGCCGGACGCCGGCGCCGTGACGTGCCTGGTCACCGGCGAGAGCGCGAGGGAGGCCGAGGGAAGGGGCGAGGCCGCGTGACAGGGCCGGCGACCGGCGAGGAGCCGATGGCGCGGGCCGCGGCCAGGCTGCGCGCGGCAGGCATGCGGGTGACCGTCCAGCGCATGGCCGTGCTGGCGGCGGTCTCCGAGTCGGCGGGCCACCTCGACGCCGACACCCTGCGCGAGCGCGCGCGGCGGATCACGGGCGGCCTGTCCCTGCAGGCCACCTACAACGTACTGCGCGCCCTCACGGAAGCCGGCCTGGTCCGGTGCACCCAGATTCCCGGCCACCCGGCCCGCTACGAGGTCGAACACCGCGACAACCACCACCACTTCGTCTGCCTGCGCTGCGCCGCCATCCGTGACGTCGAGTGCGCGGTGGGTGCGGCCCCCTGCATGGAACCCCGGCTGCCGGCGGAGTACGACGTCCAGGAGGCCGCCGTGACCTTCTGGGGCGTCTGCCCCGACTGCCGCGCCTAGCCGGGAGATCCCGCTGCCCGAATGACTCAGGGCGACTCCGGGCCGCCCGTGCCGAAGACGACCCCCGGCGTACCTGCCGCGAACGGCCGCGCGCTGCGCGCCGCGGCTGTGGCGGCCGCACGGAGCCGCTCGTGATCGGCCCCGAGCCACTCGGCGAGCTGCCGGCTGGTGGCGGAGCCGCCCTCCAGGACGCCCAGCAGCAGATGGGCGTCGTTCACCACCGGCGCCCGATCGCGTGCGGCCAGCCGCCGCGCGTGCTGGACATCGGCGCGCTCGGCCCAGTCGAAGGGGTGGAAGGGGCCGAATTCCGTGGTGGCCAGGTAACGCCGGAGCATCTCCCGGACGGTGGCAGCCAGTGCCGGGCGGACGGAGTCGAAGCAGGCCGCCGCTCTGCCGTGCGGGACGGCGAGCAGGGCGAGCAGCAAGTCGGGGGTGACAAAGGCCCGTTGCGTCGCACGACAGACCTCCCGCGCGGCGTCGAGCGCCTCGTGCAGCGGCTCCGCCAGCGGCGGCAGCGGTGTGGCGGCGGTGTGTACCGCCGTCCCCAGACCCTGCAGGGAGGTGTCGAGCCGTTCCAACCGGGTCAGGACGACCCTGGGGAAGAGTGCGCTGCCGGTGGCGGTGGCTGCTTCCGTGACCTCTTCCGGGATATGGGCGAGGAGACGCTCGACCAGGTGCTCGAACCCGGTCGGGAAGGTGTCCGGGTCCTGCCCGAGCCGTTCGGCGGCCGCACGCCAGCGCGCCACGGCGGCGACCGTTTCCTTGTGTGCGCCGGCGGCCGGGTCCGCAGGGGGCATCGGCGCAAGCAGGGGGAGGTCGTCGAGCTCGACCTCCCCGACGAGATCGCGCAAGAGCCCCAGGAGGTGGTCCGCCTCCTCCGGGCCGGCGCCCTCTTCCCGTACGTCGTCCACCGCCCTCTCCACCGCCGCGAGGCAGGCCTTCTCCACGGCGCGCATCTCGGCGGGGCCGAGGACGGCCGTCCCGATCCGGGCGCCGAGCGGCCCGACGATCATGCGGGCGAGTGCTCCCGCCACGGTCGTGAGCAATTCCAACGCCGTCTCCCCCTGCTCATGGCTCCCGCGCCGCGCACGGGCCCGCGGTGGACTGCTTCATTCTGAGGCACCGGGTGCCCGACGCGCAGGGCGTCGGCCCCGCGCCGACCGCCGCACCACGTCGGTCACAGGCGGCGGCCGAGCGCCGCGGCCCGAGCCGCTGCCACGGCGGCGTCCTGCGGACGGTCCAGTGCGCTGTAGCAGTCCGCGAGCATGAACAGGACCACGGGCTGCACGGGATCCAGGGCCAGGGATCTCTCGAACGCCTCGGCCGCCTCGGCCGCCTCGCCCCTGCGCCGGTGCACCCGTCCGAGCGTCGCCCAGCAGCCGGCGTCGGCGGGCAGCAGCCCTACCGCGCGCCGCGCCGGAGGCAACGCCTCCTCGAGACGTTCCGCGCTGATCAGCGACTCGGCCAGGCCGAGCTGCACCAGCGGGTCCAGCGGCTCCTCCGTGGCCAGCCGCTGCCAGTACCCCACGGCGTCGTCCCTCTCCCCTTGCAGGGCGAGGGTGACGGGATCACCGCCGACGGGATCGTGCACATGGGACAGGGACATGACCGGACCGACCTCAGCGCGCAACGCCACCAGGAGCCGCTCCACGTCCGGTGGTGTGGTGTCCGCGTACGCGTCGCTGTGCGGAGGCGCCGTCCTGCGCAGGACGACGACGGGGCCGCTCCCGACCGCCACCATGCCACGCCGGTCAGCCTCGGCGCGCAGGAACAGCGACAGCACATGATCTTCGGGGAGCGGTTCCCATCCTGCGGTGGTGGCGATCGACAGCACATGCGGCACGCGTTCCCGGCCGTGCGGATCGACGAGGAGCGAGAGGACGAGGCCGCAGAGGTCGACCCGGTTCAGCCCGGCGGCCTCCTCGGCCGCCGACCGAAGCCCGTCCAGCCCTTCCTCCCGGACCTGCCGCGTGGCAGCGGTGGTGCCGCACCACCGGCAGCGCAGTTCCCTGCCGGGGTCGCGGTTCGTGAGCACCGCCCCGCCGCACCCGGGGCAACGGGTGAAGTAGAACGGGGTGGCGCGCAGCTCCAGCTGCGGATTCTCCAGTCGCAGCCGCGTCCTGTCCTGCTCCAGGGCATCGGCAAAGGCCCCCGCGTAGTCGTCGCGTGCGGAGTCGGTGCGGAAATAGAAGTCGACGGTGTAGAGCCTCGTGCGGGCATCGATGCGCAGGTTCAAGAACGGCACGCCCGGCGAGGCGTACTCCGGGCCCCCCGTCAGCACGACAGGAGGGAGGTCACCGGGCCGCTGCGGCGCAGGCGCGGGGTCGGAGCCGCTGCCGGGGGCCTGCTCCGCACCGGCGTCCGAACCCGCGTCCGTACCGGCGTCCGTACCGGCGTCCGGGCCGGTCGGCTCGGCGATGCGGTCGGCCAGGTCGACGGCCCGGTTCCAGAGGGCTTCCGCCGTGGATGCTCCCAGCTGTTCGCGGGCGGCCGCGTCCAGCGCCAGCGGCTCCTCCGTGCGGCCCAGCAGCAGGTGGCAGGCCAGGTAACGGACGTACCACTCCTCACTCGTCAGCCCCTGGCCGTGTGCCATCTCCAGGGCCTGCCAGGCGGTACCGACGTCATGGAGACGATCCATGCAGACGACGGCCAGCCGGAGCAGCAGGAAGGTCTCCTGCGGGGCGATCCCCAGGGCGTGCTGGTAGGCATCCACCGCCTGGGTCCACGCGCCGAGCTGTTCGAAGGCCAGGCCCAGGTTGCCCCAGGCCTGCCATTGATCGGAGTGCTCGGCGGTCACCCGGGTCATCAGCTCCCGCGCCCGCTGCGGCCGGCCGGCCGTCAGGTGGACGGTGGCCAGGTTGATCAGCACGCCCGGCCTCATGTCGGGCGGCGCCTCGACCGCGAGATCCCGCAGCTGCTGTCCCGCCTGTTCCAGGTTGCCGAGCCGTTTCAGGGAGAGGGCCACCTCCGCCCGGCACTGCACCGCGGTCCGCGCCGGCAGTCCGCTGTCGAGGGCCTGCCGGAAGGAGACCAAGGCCTCCTCGTCCCGCCCCAGCAGCGACAGCACGCTCCCGCGGCGGTAGCGCAAGGCCGGCGTGACGGACGCGGGCGGCAAGGAGTCGATCTCCTCCAGGACGAGTCCGTACTCGCCGATGCCGAAGAGACTCTCGATCCGCTGTTCGTCGAACCCGGCCTGTTGCTCGGTCAGTACGGAGCCCAGCGAGGCACTGTCGTGCAGGAGCCCCAGCGAGGACATCGGCTCATGGGCCTCCGCGGCGGTGAGCAGCCTGTGCAGAACCACGCCGAAGTCCTCGGGCCGGTGCTCGGGGCTCGGGGCCAGACAGTCGCGGGCGAGGGCCGACAGGTGGTCGACGAGTACGGCGCTGCCGGAACCGGCCGGAGGCGGCGGCACGCTGCGCGGTGTCCCGGAGCGATGCGCGGCCCGCCACTCCTCGCGACCGGCCGCCGCGTACGGGGTGCCTCCGGCGAGCAGTTCGAACAGCACCGTTCCGAAGGCGTAGACGTCCGCCGCGACGGACGGTTCGGAGCCGGGCTCCCAGCACTCGGGGGCCCGGTAGGCCCAGGTGCTCTCCAGGTCCGAGGGGCCGTCCCGACCGGCGACACGGGACAGTCCGAAGTCGGAGACGAGCAGCCACCGGCCCAGCAGCAGCAGGTTCTCCGGTTTGAGGTCGCCGTGGACGAGACCGGGGATCTTCCGCTGTGCCAGGTTCATCCCGGCCGCCACCTCGAAGGCCAGCCTCAGCACCTCCACGGCGGGCAGGGCGCGGCCGCCGGCGAGGAGATCACGCACGGTGCGTCCGCCGCGCGGCCCTTCTCGGACCAGGGGCATGGCGACGAACGGACGTCCTTCGACGATCCGCAGGAAGAGCGCGGGCATGATGTGGGCCAGCCCGGTCAGCCGCGTCCACAGCACCACTTCGCGTACGAACGCGTCCCGCGGCTCCCGGTCGAAGAAGAAGCGCCGCTGGAACGTCTTCAGCGCCAGTGTGGGCCCGTCGTCGTCCTGCTGCCCGCAGAGGTGGACCTCGCCCATGCCGCCGCGCAGGACCTCGTAGACGAGCAGATGGTCACCGAGGCGGCCCGTCGGCTTGCGCCCCGGCGCCCGGACGTCCTGCGGTGGCAGCAAGCCGGCGAACGGATTGCCCGGAGTTCTCTGTTCCATCCGCCCTCCCCCGTGGGCCGCACCACATCCCATGATGCTTGGCGTCCGGGACCGTGTCGACAGGCCGCGCTCGGGCGGTTCGCGTCCCGTGCGGAGTGGGGGAGGGAGTAAGTAAAACCGACATAACCATCAATCACTTGATATAAAGATCTTGTGAAGGCGTGACCGGCCCTTGAACGGGCGGTGCGGCCGCGCCGGTTGGCTGGGATTGGAGCTTCTAAGGAGAAGCATGCGGCCCTTCAGAACCGCGGCGTCCCGACAGGTGCCGGTTTCCGTGCCGAGTCGGCCGGCCCATCCGGAAGGCACTCAGGCACGCTGGTACGGCCCCCTGTCCGTCGCTGTGGACCTGACCGGCGCGGCACTGCCGGTCGCGGCCGCGATCGTGGAGGTCCACGAACCGCACCCCGTGCGTCTGGCGGTCGTCGCCGCGTTGATGTGGCCGTTGATCAGAGTGGCCGGCAAGCGGTACACGCTCTCCGCCTGGGGCGACGGCGGTGGCCTGGCGGCCGTCCTGCGGGACTGGCTGCTGCTGGTCGGCGCGCTGGCGACCCTGCGTGTGCTGTGCGGACTGCAGAGCGTGCCGGCCGAGGCCTTCACGGCGCTGATCCCCGCGCTCGTCCTCACCGCCGCGTGCCACCAGGTGATTCACCGCCACCTCCGGGCCGCCCGCCGCAACGGCCGCGCGCTGCGCCACGTCCTGGTGGTCGGGGAAGGCCCGACGATCGACGCGGTGGTCGGGCAGCTGGCCCAGCGCACCGACCACGAATACGTGATCGTGGGCTGCTGCCCCGTCGGCGAGGAGGAGGTGCTCTCCGGTGTCCCCGTGTACGTGCGGCTGCCCCGGGCGGAGCCCGAGACCCCCGGGGAGGACGCCGAGACGGTGCTCGGGGCGGCCGACGAACTCTCCGCCGACCTGGTCTTCGTGGTGTCGGGCCCGCACCTGTCCGGCCAGCGGTTGCGCCGGCTGTCCTGGGCGGTGCACGACCGGGGCCGGCCGATCGTCGTGCTGCCCGGCATCGTCGAGGTCGCCCGCCGGCGGGTCCGGCTCACCTCGGCGTCCGGACTCACCCTGCTGCACATCTCGCCGCCGCTGCGCCGCGGCGTGCCGGCCCTGCTGAAGGAGGCCGTGGACCGTGTGGGCGCTCTGCTGCTGATCGTGCTGCTCTCGCCGCTGCTGCTCCTGCTGGCGCTGTCCGTGCGGCTCGGCTCACCCGGTCCCGCGTTCTACCGTCAGATCCGGGTCGGCCAGAACGGCACACCGTTCCCGCTGTGGAAGTACCGCACGATGGTCGTCGGCGCGGACCGCCTCAAGAGCGAGCTGGAGGCGGCGAACGAGAACGACGGCCACATGTTCAAGATGCGCCGTGACCCCCGGATCACGCCCCTGGGCCGCTTCCTGCGCCGCTACTCGCTCGACGAGCTGCCCCAGCTGTTCAACGTCCTCCTCGGCCACATGTCCCTGGTCGGCCCGCGCCCCCCGGTGCCCGAGGAGGTCGTCAAGTACAACCCGGTGGAGATGCGCCGGCTGCACGTCAAACCGGGCCTGACCGGACTGTGGCAGGTCAGTGGCCGCTCGGACCTGTCCTGGCACGAGACGGTCTCGCTCGACCTGCGCTACGTCGACAACTGGTCGCCGTCCATGGACATCAACGTGATGGCCCGTACCGTACGCGCGGTGCTGAACGGCCAAGGTGCCTACTGAGGGTCCTCCATCCGGGCAAGCCTGCCGCCAACACGCCTGGATCGCGGGTGCTTCGCCGCCCGGGGCATGAAGGATCACGCACGTGAACGCCTCGGCTCTCGGGAAGGGACACCGCCATGGCGCAGACCGCGGCCACCCATCAGCCCGGTGACCCCGGGCCGGTCACGACCCACCGGCCCGTCGTGGAGCGCTCCCTGCGCGGCTTCACCGGTGCCGGATACGACAAGGGGCGCCCGGTGCTCGTACAGGCCGCCTGGTTCGCCGTCCTCCACCTGGTCTTCGTCAAGTGGTGGTGCCCGGCCCGCTGGCGACCGGCGCTGCTGCGGGCGTTCGGCGCCCGGGTCGGGCAGCGGGTGCTGATCCGGCACGGGGTGCGGGTGCACTGGCCGTGGAAGCTGGAGATCGGCGACGACGTGTGGATCGGCGAGGGTGCCTGGATCCTCAACCTCGAACCCGTCACGATCGCCCACGACTGCTGTGTCTCGCAGAGCGCGCTGCTGTGCACGGGCAGCCATCGGCCCCGGTCCGCCACCTTCGAGTTCGACAACGGCCCCATCCGGCTGGAGCCGGGCAGCTGGGTGGCGGCCCGTGCCGTCGTCCTGCGCGGGGTCACCGTCGGCCGGGGCGGCGTGGTGGGCGCCGGCGCCGTCGCCCACCGGGACCTGGCGCCCGGCGCGGTCCTGACGACGAAGGGACGTACGGCATGAGACTGCTCCACGTGGTCACACTCGTCAGCGACGACGGAATCTTCGGCGGTCCGCCGAGCGTCGCGGTCGCCCAGTCGGAGGAACTGGCCGCACGCGGTCACGACGTCACCCTGATGTCCCTGTGGCGGGGCAGCGGCCGGGGGCCGGACCGTGTCGGCGCCGTCCGGTTGCGCTCCCGTCCGGCCCGTACGCTGCTGCCGGGACGGGGCTGCATCGGCCTGCTGCACCCGCTCCTCGTCCGCGACCTGTGGCGGGCCGTGCGCGACGTCGATGTCGTGCACGTCCACGCGGGGCGGGACCTGGTCTCCCTCGCCGCCCTCGCCGTTGCCGCCCTTCGCCGAGTGCCGTGCGTGGCCCAGACCCACGGCATGGTCGAGCCGCGCACCGCGCTCCCCGTCCGGCTGTTCGACGTGCTGTACCTGCCGTTGCTGCGCCGGGCGCGCGCCTGCTGTGTCCTGACCGAGCAGGAGGGCCGGCTGGTGGCACGGGTGCTGGGGCCCGACGGTCCGCCGCTGCGGATCCTGCCCAACGGCATCCGGCCGGGTCCGCCCGGATCGGTTCCGCGGCGGCCGCGCGACCCCCATGTGGTGTTCCTGGCCCGGCTGCATCCCCGTAAGCGTCCGGAGGCGTTCGTGGAGATGGCCGCGCTGGTCCACGAGGAGATGCCCGAGGCCCGCTTCACGCTGTACGGCCCCGACGACGGATCGCTGGCCGCCGTCCGCCGGCTCATCGGGGACGGGCTCGCGGACGTGGTCCGCTACGGCGGTGCGCTCGACCCCGCCGAGGCGCACGAGGCGTACCGGACGGCGGCCGTCCATGTACTGCCGAGCGTGAACGAGCCGTTCGGCATGACCCTCATCGAGGCGCTGGCCGCCGGCACGCCCGTGGTCTGCACCGACACCTGCGGCATCGCCGACGAGCTGTCCCGCCGCGGCGCCGCCCTCGTCACCGACGGCAGTCCCGCGGCCATGGCGGCAGCGGTCCTCCGGCTGCTCGGCGACCCCGAACTGCGCGCCCGGATGGCGCAGGCCGGCCGCCGTGTGGTCGAGGACGTCTACTCCATCGGCGCCGTGGCCGACCGGCTGGAGGAGATCTACCGGGGCAGCGGCCGGGACGCCCGACCGGCCACGGCCCACCCGGCCGACGCCCACCCCGACCAGCAGCCGGCCACCCCCAGCCCGACCGGGTGATCCCCCGAGCCCACCGCACAACGACTACGCCCCGGCCCCGGCCTGCAAGCCCGGCGCCGGGGCGCGAGTCGGCGAGGGCACCGGTCCGCGAGTCGGCGAGGGCACTGGTCCGTGAGTGGGCGAGGGCGCCCATCCGTGCGTGGGGTGAGGGCGTCGGTCCTTGGGCGGGGGAGGGTGCCGCTCCCCGAGTGGGGGAGGGTGCCGCTCCCCGAGTGGGGGATGCCTCGATCCGCGAGTGCGTGACGGCGCCGGCCCCCGAGAGCGTGTCGGCGCCGGGTCGGGAGTGCGGGCGGACATCGGTCCCTGAACGGGCGATGGCACCGGTCCCCGAGTCCGTGACGGCGCCGATTCGCGAGCTTGTGAAGGCGCTCCGAGTGGCTGGTGGTGCCGGCCCCGGGTGTGTGCTGGCGTCGGTCTCCGAGTGCCTGGCAACACCGATCCCGGAGTGCGTGACGGCGTCGACTCGGGAGGTTGTGAGGGTGCCGGTCCCCGAGTGCCTGGTGGCTCCGGTCCCGAGTCGGTGCTGGCGTCGGTCTGCGGGGGCCTGATGGTGCCGGCCCCGGGTGCGTGCCTGCGCCGATACCCGAGGGTCTGATGGCGTCGGTCCCGGGTCGGGTGCGGTACGCCGGCAGGGTGAGCGTTCGGCTCGGGGGAGGTCGGTGGGGACGCCGTGTGGCCGGCCGGGTTCGGCGGCCGGCCACGGGGTGGTCGGTCAGGGGCGGTGACGGTGTCCGGCGGCGCTGGTGAGGATGGCCTCGAAGCGGGAGGCGCAGCCCTCCAGGGCGAACTCCCGCTCGGCCAGCGCCCGGCTCTCCTTGCCCAGTTGCTCGGCCCGGGCCGGGTCGGACAGGACCTCCTGGACCCAGGCGGCCGCCCGGTCCAGGGCCGCCTCCTCCGGCGGGAAGACCGCCGAGCCCGCCTGCCGGAGCAGCCGCGCGGCGAGGTTGCCGGCGGGCATCAGGCCGAGCACCGGCCGCCCGGCGCACAGATAGGACAGCGTCTTGGACGGGACCGAGAACTGCCCGGCGTCCGGGTCCAGCAGGACGACGAGGACGTCGCCGCTGCCGAGCACCTCGGGCAGCCGCTCGTAGGGCTGGAAGGGCAGCAGAGTCAGCTCGACGCCCCGCGCCGCGGCGGCGTCCCTGAGGACGGGCACGGCAGGACCGTCGTTGACGACGACGAGCCGTACCGGCCCGCCCCGGTCACGCAGCCGCTCGGCCAGCCGTACCAGCAGCACCGGGTTGTGTTTCAGCCCGAGCGTGCCCGAGTACAGCACGGTCCGCACGCCGTCCAGGCCGTGCTCCGCCGACCAGGCGTTGGCCCGTGCCACCGGGACGATCTCGTCCAGCGGCGCCCAGTTGGGAATGACGGTGACCTTGCCGGCGGTGCCCCACCGCTCGTGGACCCGCACGAACGAGTCGGCGATCACCACGATGGCCGCGGCCTGCCGCGCCGACCACTTCTCGCCCGCCCCGAAGACCTTCGCGGCCAGCCTCATCGACTTGGCGACATCGGCGGCGGCGAAGCTCTCGAGCGCGACCGCGGTCACGTCCTGGTGCCACAGCACCCAGGGGATGCGCAGCCTCCGCAGCACGGCCGCGGTCACGACCAGCACCGGGATCGGCAGGTTGGACAGCAGCGCCACGTCGGGCTTCTCGCGGCGGACCTGCCGGGCGAGTTCGAGACCCAGCCGGGTCTCCTGGCCGAGCCGGCGGAAGTAGGCCTCCTTGCGCAGCCTGACGCCGTCCCCGATGGTGGCGAAGCGAAGGCCGGCGACGTCTCCGGCCAGCCTGCCCTTCCCGGACACGTAGGCCGTGCACGTCGAGTGGACGACCTCATGACCGCGGCGCGCCAGCTCCCGGCTCAGCTGTGCCTGGAACGGGTGGCCGCTGTAGTCGTGGACGAGGATCCTCATCGTCTCCTCCGTCCTCGCAACGGGCCGCGCATCACTGGTGGGTGCGCTTGACCTGGTCGTAGACCCAGGCGTAGGTCTGTTCCAGCCCGTCGGCCAGGGAGACCGACGGCTCCCAGCCGTAGATCTCGCGGATCAGGGTGTTGTCGGAGTTGCGGCCGCGTACGCCCTGGGGGGCGTCCAGCCGGTAGCTGCGCTCGCAGCGGATGCCCGCGATCCGCTCGACGATGTCGACGAGTTGGTTGATGGTCACCAGCTCCGAGGAGCCGAGGTTGACCGGGACGCCGCTGTCGCCCTTCATGATCATCTGGCTGCCGTGCAGGCAGTCGTCGATGTACATGAACGAACGGGTCTGCAGGCCGTCGCCCCAGATCTCGATCCGGTGGTCACCGGAGAGCACCGCCTCGGCCACCTTCCGGCACACCGCGGCGGGGGCCTTCTCCCGGCCGCCCTCCCAGGTGCCGTGCGGGCCGTACACGTTGTGGTAGCGGGCGACGCGGGTGGTGAAACCGTAGTCTTCCGCGTAGTGGCGGCACATGCGCTCGGAGAAGAGCTTCTCCCAGCCGTAGCCGTCCTCTGGCTGCGCCGGGTAGGCGTCCTCCTCGCGCAGCGCGGTGACGTTCGGGTCGGCCTGCTTGCCGGCGGCGTAGACGCAGGCGGAGGAGGAGTAGAAGTAGCGTTCCACGCCCGCCTCGTGCGCGGCCTTCAGCATGTGCGTGCTGGTCAGGACCGACATCATGCAGGCGGCCTTGTTGTTCTCGATGAAGCCCATGCCGCCCATGTCGGCGGCCAGCATGTACACCTGCCGTGCGCCCTGGACGCCCGCGCGCGCGTTCTCCAGCAGGGACAGGTCGGCGATCACGTTCTCCGCGGCGTCGTGGAGCTGGTACCACTCGTGCCGGGGCTTGATGTCGATGCAGCGGACGGTCAGCCCCTGGGCCAGAAGGGTGCCCACGAGATGCCCCCCGATGAAACCCCCGCCACCGGCAACGACGACGTCGACCTGCTCGCCCATGGGCCACCCTTCTGTCCGAAGATGTGATGATCTGGTGCGAATAATCAATGCACATGTGTCCTGATTTTTGACAATTGGCACGCCGCCTGGTCTCCCGGTGTCACCCGAGGGCGACGCGGCGCGGACGGCCGTGCGCACCCCCGGGGCTTCGCGCGCGCCTGTGCGGCTTCATGGGGTGCAGGCGTTATAAACCTTTTGATGAGCTTTCAGGTGAAACACCCGATTGGTGAAGGACTTCCGAGGGAGGCTCGCGTTCGCAGTGCGGCCGCGGTCTCCCTCTGGGCCGTGGCCCTGCTGGCCCTGCTGCCGGGGCTGATCCTCCAGACGGGTGGCCTGCGCCCGTCGCCGGCGCTCGCCCTGCAGGGCGTGGTGGTGGCGCACACCGGCGTGGCCCTCATCCGGGTGCTCACCGCGACGACGGTGCGGCTCGTCGCCCTCGGGTTCTGGGTCTTCGCCTACATCTGGCTCGGCCTCGCCCCCCTGGCCCAGCTCGCCACCGACACCTATCCCTGGGCCTACCGGACCGGCGAGGGGACCGCCCTCATGGCCGTGGCCGTCGTCGAACTCGGACTGCTCGCCCACAGCGCGGGGGCCGCCGTCGCCGCCCGCCGCGAGCGCACCCGCGCGGCCGGTCCAGCCTCCCTCGCGCTGGGACCGGTGGAACGGTTCCTGTCCCGCCGCCTCGCACCCTGGCGCCTGCTGTCACTGTGCGGCCTCGCCCTCGCCCTGGCCGTGCTGCTCATCCCCGGTCAACCCGGCGGTGTCGGGGCCTACTTCACGAGCCGTCAGGCGCTGCGTGAGGCAGGAGCCATGGACAGCTCGGACGGCGCCTTCCTGTCGTCGCTGCGCAACTGGTCCCTGTCCGTACCCGCCTTCTGGGCGCTGCTGGGCCTGCTGTGCGTACCGTGCGCGCCGGCTGGTGACCGTCTGCTGCGCGGCATCCGCCGGCTGCTGCTGCCGCTGCTCCTCGCGCTGAACGTCGTCGTCAACAACCCCGTCAGCAAACCGCGGTTCTGGGTCGGCACGGTCCTGCTGACCCTGCTGTTCAGCGTCCCGCGGCTGAGCCGACCCCGCGCCTTCCGCGTCATCGCGGCCACCCTCATGGCGACCGTGCTGTTGGTCTTCCCGTACAGCGACTACTTCCGCTACAGCGACCGGGAGCAGTTCACCGTCGTCTCCCTCTCCGCACAGTTCACCGCCAATGGCGACTACGACGCCTTCCAGCAGGTCCAGACCGGCGTCGACTACGCGCGGGACAGGGGATTCGCACCGCAGAACGTGCTGGGGCCCGTGCTGTTCCCGGTCCCGCGCTCGGTGTGGCCGGACAAACCGGGGGACACCGGCATCACCCTGGCTCAGTACGCGGGTTACGACTTCCTCAACCTCTCCGCCCCGTTGTGGATCGAGAGTTACCTGTGGGCCGGCCCGCCCGCCGTGGCCGCCGTGTTCTTCCTGCTCGGCGCGGCCGGACGCCGCATGGACGACGTGCGCCACCGGCTCCGCGGCCGGACAGGCACCCTCGCGGCCCTCCTGGTCCCGGCCTTCGCCTTCTACCAGATCGTCTTCCTGCGCGGCAGCCTGCTCGGAATCGTCGGCCCGCTGACCCTGCTGCTGGCCGTTCCGCTGCTCATCACCACCTCCGCCGCCCGCGCACCCCGGATCGTCCCGTCGGCGCTGCCGACCGCACCCACCCGTCCCGCACCGATCCCGACCACAGGAGGGCACCCGTGACCGGCCCCATCGACTTCCCCGACCGGTACGACGAACCGGACCAGCTGCGTGACCAACTACGCCGACTCCTGCGCCATCGGGCCGTCATCGCCCTGGGGATCGTGCTGGGACTGCTGGGCGGGGCCGCCCTGGCGTTCTCCCGCGCCCACACCTACATCTCCACCAGCGAAGTCCTCGTACGCTCCACCGCCGACCCCTTCGGCACGGTCAACGTGGCCGCCGACAACCAGGTCAGCATGGGCACCGAGCAGCAGGTCGCCGCCAGCGCCGCGGTCGCCATCCGTGCGGCCCGCCTGATGGGCCAGGCCGACAGCAGAGCGGCCGCGCTGGAGAGCGACCTGCGGATCACCAACCCGGCCAAGTCCCAGGTGCTGCGCTTCGAGTTCACCGCCCGCACCCCGCGGCGCGCGGCGCGCGGCGCCAACGCCTTCGCCGAGGCCTACCTGGCCGACCGCAAGGCCCGTAACGAAGCCGCCGTGCAGCGGGCCGGCCGCAGCGTGCAGCAGCAGATCACGACGGTGCAGGCCAAGAAGAAGGACGCGGACGAGGCCGACGACAAGGCCGTGCAGAGCGAACTGGACACCCTGCACAAGCGGATCGTCGAGATCAACTCCCGGGACACCGACGGAGGTGACATCGTCCGCCGCGGCGAGGCACCCAGAGGCCCCTCGGGACCCGGCTGGCAGGTCCTGCTCATGCTCGGGCTGGCGGGCGGACTCGGCCTCGGCATCCTGCTGGCCTGGCTGCGCTCCGCCCTCGACACCCGGGTCCGGTCGGCCGGCGAGGCCCGGGCCGCGCTGCGCACCCCGGTGCTGGCCCTGCTGCCCCCCGAGCCCGGTGAGGACACCCTGCTGCGGGTCGGGCACCTGGGCGGCGACCGCGCGGAGACGTACCGCGCCCTGGCCTACCGCCTGCGCACCGGCCTGCCCGCCGGCGCCGGCCGGGTCCTCGTCGTGGCCCCCCGGCGCGGCGCCGCCACCGAGGAGGTCGCCGTGAACCTGGCCGCGGCTCTCACCGAGTGCGGCGACGACGTGCTGCTGGTGGACGCCGACCCCGGCACGCCCGCCCTCACGACCCGGCTGCCCCTGCTGGCGGACGCCTCCCGCACGCCCGGGGACGCCGCTCTGCCCGACGGGAGCCGCCTCGTCGACGCCGGCACCGCCGGGCGCTTCGCGTGCTGCGCCACCGGTTCGCCGGCGGGCGGGTCCGCCGCCGTCCACCGGCTGCCGTCCGGACCCGACTCCCGTACCGCGGTCGTCGTCGCCCGGCCGCTCCTGGAGCACGCCGACGCACTGGCCCTCGCCCAGCGCGTCGACGGCGTCCTGCTCGTCGCCGGCCTCGGCACCACCCGGCGGGACGACCTCGAGCGGGTGCACGAGCTGATCGACTGCTCCGGCGGGACCCTCCTCGGTGCCGTACTCGACCCCGGCCGCCGGCGGGGGCGGCTGCGCGCCGCCCTGCGCCGCCGCTCCGGGCGCCGCCCGGAGGCGGAGGCCGCCACGCCGCTGGTGGAACTCCCCGCCCAGGACGAGACACTCACGGTCTCGCGCGGATGACCGCCCTGGAAGCGGCCGCCCCCGCCCCCGGGGCCGCCGCCCCGAGCAGCGTCGTCGCCGCCGCGCGGGGCGGCTGGTGGGGGGCGGCGGGTTCCGCGGCGAACGCCGTCTTCGCCTTCGTCTTCGTCGGCCTGATCACCCGCGCCCTCGGAGCGCAGGGGGCGGGATCGGTCTTCACGGGTGTGGCCGTGTTCACCATCCTCAGCAACACCTGCAAACTCGGCTCCGACACCGGGCTCGTCCGCTTCGTCGCGCGCGACATCGCCGTGGGCGGGGGCCGGTCGGTCGGCGGTCTGCTGCGCGTGGCCGTCGTACCCGCGGCCGTGGCCAGTACGGTGGCCGCCCTGCCCCTGCTGCTGTGCCCCGCGGTGGCCACCACGCTCCTGCCGCACCTGCGGCCGGCCGACGCCGTCACCCTGGTCCGGCTCTTCGGGCTGTTCCTGCCCGTCGCCACCGTCGGGCTGGTGCTGCTCGGCGCCAGCCAGGGCCACGGCACCGTAGTGGCCTTCGTGGGCGTGGAGCAGATCGGCAAACCCGTGCTGCGCGTGGCCATCGCCGTCCCGGTGGCCTGCTACGCGCCCGGCATGCTCCCCCTGGCGGCGGCCTGGCTGCTGCCCGCACTGGCCGGAACCGTGGCCGCGTGGCTGGCCCTGCGCCGCTGCCGCGCCGCCCGCGGCACCACGCACCCGGCCGCACACGGATCCGCCCCCTGGCGTGACTTCTGGAGCTTCGCGGCACCCCGCGCGATCTCGTCCCTCTTCGACTACAGCGCGGTCTGGGTCGGCGTCATCCTGCTGTCCGCGCTGGCCACCGGCGCCGAGGCGGGCGTCTACACCGCAATCGGCCGCGTCATCACCGCGGGCACCCTGCTGCAACTCGCCATCCGGCTCGCCGTGGCACCCCAGATCAGCCGGCTGCTCGCCGTCGACCAGCTCGCCGAGGCCCGTCACCTGCACCGCGTCTCGACCTGCTGGATCGTGCTCTTCTCCTGGCCGGTGTTCCTCCTCGTCGCCGGATTCCCCCGGACCGTGCTGTCGGTCTTCGGCCCGGAGTTCGTCCACGGGGCGCCCGCCCTGGTCGTGCTGTGCGGGGCGGCGATGGTCAACGTCGCGGTCGGCAACGCCCAGACCGTGCTCCTGATGTCCGGCAAGAGTTCCTGGCATCTCGTCATCACCGCCGTGGCGTTCACCGTGCAACTGACGGTGGGGGTGCTCACGGTGCCCCGGTGGGGTGTTCTCGGTGCCGCCGTGTCCTGGGGCGCGGCCATCGTCGTGGAGAACCTCTCGTCGGCCGTGCTCATCCGGCTGCGCCTCGGCTTCACGACCGTGGACGGGGGCTACCGGACCGCCCTCGGCGCCGGGCTGGCCGTCGCGACGGTGCTGGCCGCCGTCCGCTGGCTGTCAGGTGACACGCTGTCGGGACTCGCCGCCGGGATGACCTTGGGAATGTGTGTATTTGGTACTACTTTGTGGTGGTATCGCAGGCCGCTGGGAGTGAGTGAGCTGTTCGGAGTTCTGCGCCGACGCGCCGCATGAGCCCGGGCAAGGGCGTCGGCCCGAGTCCGGCAGGGCCCGTGTCATTCCCCGCGTGTCGCCCACACCACTGCCAACCGGGGTGTCCATTGCGCCTGAGAAATCTCCCGTCGAGGGCGGCCACCAGGGCTGTCGCCGCCACGCTCCTGTGCTCCGCCGCACTGCTGCGTCCCCTGCCCGCCGCGGCCGCCGGCGAGCCCAGGACGTCGTTCACCGCCGACGAGCTGACCACGTGGCAGACGAACGGCATCGTCTGGTCGCTGGCCTCCGCACACGGTGTCGTCTACGTCGGCGGCACCTTCGACTCGGTACGGCCGGCGGGCGCGAAGCCCGGCCACCGGGAGGTTCCGCGCCACAACTTCGCCGCGTTCGACGCGGTGACCGGCGCCCTGCTGCCGTGTGCGCCGACGTTCACCGGAGGTGAGGGGACCGTCCGTGCGCTCAAGGTGTCGCCCGACGGCCGGGTGCTGTACGTGGGCGGCTCGTTCAGTCATGTCGGGTCCACCGGTGTGGCCAGCGCCGTCGCCCTGAACACGGACCACTGCACCCTGCGCAAGGACTTCCGGCCGGCGGTGTCCGCGACCGTACGGGCGATCGACACCACGGGCCGGAAGGTCTACCTCGGCGGTGACTTCCACCAGGTCGACGGCCACAACAGGACACACGTCGCCGCCTTCACCCCCGAGGGCGAGCTGCTGCCGTTCCGGGCGGACGTCGACGCCCAGGTGCGCGCGCTGTCGGTGGTGCCTTCGCGCGGAAAGGTCTACGTCGGCGGGGACTTCGAGTCGGTCAACGGCCGGCGGGCCCACGCGCTGGTCGCCCTGGACGCAACCAGCGGCGCGACCGTGCGCTCGTACCCGAACTGGCTGCCGCCCCGGTCGGTGGTGAAGTCGATCGCCCACGACGGCACCCGCTTCTACGTGGCCGCCGAAGGCCACGGCGAGGGCATCTTCGACGGCCGTATCGCCGGCCGTCTCGACGACGACCGCATGGTGTGGAAGGACACCTGCTTCGGCGCCACCCAGGCGGTCCTGCCCTACAACGGCGTCCTCTACAGCGCCTCGCACGCACACGACTGCAGTGAGACACCGGGCGGGTTCCCGGAGCGGCACGACCGGCAGCACCTGCTGGCCCAGTCGCCCGGTGACCGCAGGATCCTGCACTGGTTCCCCGACACCGACGAAGGGACGGGGGAGCAGGTCGGGCCCCGGGCGCTGACGGTCGCCCGCGGCATCCTCTGGGTGGGCGGCGAGTTCACCCGGGTCAACGGCACACCCCAGCAGGGCCTCACCCGCTTCGGGGCCGGCCCCGACACCGGGGCGCCGCAGGTTCCCGCCCTCGCGCTGTCCACCGCGACCCCCGGGCACGTCACCCTGCGCTGGCGGGCCTCCTGGGACCGGGACGACGCCTCACTCACCTACCGCCTCTACCGGGACGGCAGACTGGTCTCCCGGCAGCACCAGTCGTCCACCTACTGGGACCGCCCGTGGATGAGCTACACCGACTCCGTCGACGCGGGCACCCGTCACCAGTACCGGCTCACGGTGACGGACGGGGTGAACGCCTCGCCGCCGTCCACGCCGCTGCGGGTGGCCGTGCCCCCGAAGGCCACGGCCGGCACGGCGGGGGGCGGGGCGAAGTGACCCGCATCGGGTTCGCGCCCGGCGTCTACGACCTGTTCCACGTCGGGCACCTCAACATCCTGCGCGAGGCACGCCGGCACTGCGACCACCTCGTCGCGGGAGTCACCACGGACGACCTGGTCGTGCGTCTCAAGGGCAGACGGCCGGTCGTCCCGCTCGCCGAGCGCCTGGAGATCGTCGGCAGCCTGCGCTGCGTGGACGTCGCCGTCGTCGAGTCGGAGGAAGACAAGCTGCGGACGTGGAAGCGGATCGGCTTCCACGTCATCTTCAAGGGCGACGACTGGCAGGGCACGCCCAAGTGGATCGATCTGGAGCGGCGTTTCGCGGAGGTCGGCGTGGACGTCGTCTACTTCCCCTACACCATGCACACCTCCAGCACACTGCTGCGCGGTGCGCTGGAGCTGCTCTCCCGGCGCGAGCAGCCGGCGGGGACGCCCTCAGCGCAGCTCCCTGTACCACTTGACCAGGAAGGCGGCCATGAACAGGAGGTGGGCCAGCAGCAGCGTGCCATAGACGGAAAGGAAGACGTGCTGACTGCCCAGGAATAGGAAGCCGACGCAGGTCACGCCGTAGTCGACGGGCAGCAGCAGCACGGACCGCAGCGCCGACGCCGACCCCGCCGGGACCGCCGTCCGCCGCTTGAGCTGTTCCGTCAGGATGCCGGCGAAGAAGATCACCACGGTGGCCAGTTCGAACAGCAGCGGTGCCAGCAGCCAGGCCGGGCTCGGCAGCGAGAAGAACCGGTAGAACGACACCAGCACGACCAGGTGCACCGTGACGAGCTTGAAGCAGTCCAGCACATGGTCCAGCCACTCGCCGGACGGACTTCCCGAGCGCTGCGCACGCGCGAGCTGACCGTCCGCCGCGTCGAAGGCGAACCCCACGGCCAGGGCCGCACAGACGCACACCGACAGCCCCGGGCCGGGCCGCACCAGGGCGACGGCGGCCAGGGCCGGGAAGGTGAACAGGGCGCCCAGCACGGTCAGCTGATTGGGGGTCGCCCCGAGGCGGTAGGCCAGCGCGGCCAGGACACGGCCGGCCGGGCGGTTGACGAGCAGGGTGTACGCCGGCACCCCGCTCGCGGGCTTCTGTGCCGCCGTCATATGCCTGAGCGTTTCGATGAACCCGCCCATACCCCTCCTTAAAGAGGAAAGTTTCGGAATGCGCTGATAAGAGATAAAAGACCTGGAAGAAGGAGATTATGTCAGAGTGGGGTGGATCGGTGTCCGGTGTCAGCCGTCGGCTTCTTCTGCGTGGCGGCGCCTCGGCGCTGGCCGCGACGGCCCTGTCCACCCGTGGCGCGTCCGCTGTCCCGCGTTCCTCGGACAAGCCGGAGACCGTGGTCAACGTGGCCGACCTGGGAGCGGTGGGCGACGGGCGGACCGACGACAGCGGAGCCTTCGAGATCGCCTACGCGTTCGCCGCCGCCCGCGTCTCCGGCGGGGTCGGCCGCGTGGTGGTCGAGATTCCCGCGGGCGAGTTCCTCATCACCCGTCCGCTCGCGCTGCTGAACGGGGCGGCCCCGCCGCGGCCCGCGAGCGGCCTGCGGTTCTCCGGCGCGGGCAAGCGCATGACCAGCCTCGTCTTCCGTCCCGGCACCGGCCCGGGCTCCTATCTGTGCCGGAACCGGGACGTGTGGTCGAACCTCTCCTTCGAACGCATGCAGTTCCGCTCGTCCACGCCGGGCGCCTCCTTCTTCGACTCGTACTCGACCGGGCAGGCGCAGGACTACCGGTTCTCGGAGTGCGAGTGGACGGGGGAGTGGGAGTACGGGCTCGTCCTGAGCGGCACGGACACCAACTCGGAGATGCGGTGGGAGGCGTGCCGGATCGCCGGCCGGTACCGCAGGGCGTTCCTGTACTCGGGACTGACCCGGGAGGGGCAGCAGGAGCCGAACGACCAGGACCAGTTCCTCAACTACTGGTTCACCGACATGAAGGTCGAATACGAGTGGGGCAACTTCCTGGAGTTCCCCTACGGCGGTTCCATCGCGTGCCGGGGCGGCTCGTACATCATCACGGACAGGCGTCCGCAGAGCACCCCGGAATACGGCACCACCAGCACGTTCTTCCGCTTCCCCGTGAGCCGGCACCACGACTCCGTACAGCGGTTCCACGCCCAGGACATCCGGTTCGAGGTGCGCAACCCCGACGTGGTCGTCATCGACTGCGTGTGGAACAGCGGCACCGTCCACTTCAGCGACTGTGACGACACCGGTCTCGCCTTCAAGGACTTCTCCGCCGAAGTCCGCCCGCACCGCTACACGGTGGGCCCGCGCGGACCGCTGATCCGCTACGACTCCTGCCAGCTGGTGGGCCGCCACCTGTACCGGCCGGCCCCGGCGACCGCCCTCCCGGTCGTCGCCCGCTACGACATGTGCATGCTCCGCAGTCACACGGCACACGACTTCGCGGTCGCCGACGGCACGGGCCCGGTCCCCTTCGTCCAGTTCGTGGACTGCGTCGACGCCGGCGACACGAGCGACGCGCCGGGGCCGGACTCGCCCGCCACCCCGCCCCCGCCCCCGTGCCTCACGCCGAGCCCGGACCCGAGCCGCACCCCGACCACGACCACGACCCCCGAGCCGTCCACCGCGACGACCCCCGAGCCGTCCCCCGCCACGCCCCCCGAGCCGACGCCCGCCACCGCACCCGAGCCGACCCCGGCCACGACACCCGCCACGACGCCCGAACCCGCCCCCGCGACGACGCCCGGGGCCACGGACGCCCCGACGCCCCGTCACGCCGGCCGGGCCGACTGCGCCTCCCCGCTGCAGAAGCCGCCCTGACGCGGCCTGCTCCGCGCGCGTCCTCCCGTACCACGGCCGGGTCACTCGTCGGAGGGACTTCTCCGGGCCGGTGCACCGGAGCCGGGCGGCTTGGCCCGCAATCTCACTGACATACGCCGTCCCGCCGCCGGGAAAACAGTCCGTCAGCAGGATGGACCGATCCCGGTGGCCAATGTTTCAGGGGGCGCCTGATACTCCAGAAAGGAGTCATTGCCACGCTTCGGCCCACGTCCTTTTCCACCGGGCCCACGACGATGCGGCGCAGCAATGAGACCCCCCTCGTACCGCAGTCGGCCGCGTCGTCTCCGTCGGACAACACGCGGCCGCGCCACGACAGGAAAGGCATCAGGATGTCACGCTTGGCGCATGCGGCGCTGCATCGGGTCCGCCCGGGCATGGCCGCCCTCACCGCTGTCGCCGCCGTCATGACCGTCGGCGTGTCGGGTCCGCCCGCGACGGCCGCGGCACCGCCCGTCGTCCCCCGTGCGGGTGGTGCACCGTCAGGGATCAGCACGCTTGCGAACAAGTTGACGACACCCTGGGGGATTTCGTTCCTCCGGGGCCGCAAGGCGGCGCTGGTGACGGAACGCGACACCGGCGAGGTCTGGAAGATCTCCCTGGACGGCAGCAAGAAGAAGGTCGGCTCGGTGCCGAACGCGGTGTGGCACCAGGAGACACAGGACAAGGGCGGCCTGCTGGGTGTCGCCGTGTCACCGACCTGGAACGGGACGACCGACCAGGACGTGTTCTTCATGGAGACCACGACCAAGGACAACCGCGTGGTCAGGATGCGCTTCAACGGCACCGCACTGAGCGGTTACACCCCCATCCTGACCGGAATCGTCCGGGACACCCAGCACAACGGCGGGCAGATCGCCTTCGGGCCCGATGGATATCTGTACGTCACCACAGGAGACGCCCAGAAGAGCAAACTCGCGCAGGACAAGAAGTCCCTCAACGGAAAGATCCTGCGCATCACCAGGTCCGGCGCCGCGGCACCGGGGAACCCGTTCGGAACACGCGTCTACAGCTATGGCCACCGCAATCCGCAAGGACTGGCCTGGGACCGCGCCGGGCGGTTGTGGGAGACCGAGATCGGCGCGGAGGCCTGGGACGAACTCAACCTCGTCAAGCCGGGGCGGAACTACGGCTGGCCGACCTGCGAGGGCTCCTGCTCCGCCTCGGGAATGACGAATCCGAAGATGGTCTGGAAGCCCGACGAGGGAGGCGTGCCCGCCCAGATCGCGATCGTCGACAACGTCGTCTACGCCTCCGCGCTGAGCGGTCGCCGGCTGTGGCGGATTCCGATCGACGCGTCCGGCCAGAGCGTCGGCCGCGCGACGGCCTACTACAACGGCGCCTACGGCCGGCTGCGGGCGCTGGCCAAGGTCCCAGGAGCCGACCAGCTCTGGCTGGGCACGAGCGACCGCGGCGTCGACAAGGACCTCCTCCTCAAAGTGACCATCAAGTAGAAGCCCCCTCCCGCACCGGGAGGTGAACACCCCTTGCCGAAAGGAAGGTACGCACCATGAACGAAGCCGTCGAGCAGGTCGAGCAGACCGCCCGGACCACCGCCGAGGAGACCGCCCCGACCACCTGGCAGACCCCGGGGTACGCGATCGTCGACACCGCGCTCGAGGTCACCGCCTACTCCCTCAGCATCCGCTGACCCCGCCGTGCTGCTGCAGGTGCTAGGCACCGCGGCCGGCGGCGGCGTCCCCCAGTGGAACTGCGCGTGCCCCGGGTGCTCCGGGGCACGCGCCCATCCCGGGCGGCGCCGCATGCACGCCTCGCTGGCCGTCCGTGCCGACGAGGGCCGCTGGTACCTCGTCAACGCCACCCCCGACATCGGCGACCAGATCGAGGCCCACCCGGCCCTCCACCCCGGGCCCGGGCCCCGGCAGACACCGGTCGCCGGAGTCGTCCTCACCGACGCCGAACTCGACCACACCCTGGGCATCTGGCGGCTGCGCGAGGCGGAGGCCCTGGAGATCCTCGCCACCGCCCCGGTCCGCCAAGCCGTCGACGGCCGGCTGGGCCTCGGCGCGGTGCTCGGCCCGTACACCACCCTGACCTGGCGGGAGCTGGAGCGCCGCGGGACGCAGCCGCTCGGCGCGGACGCGGGCGGCCCGGCCGGATCCGGCCTGCGGATCAGCGCGGTGCCCGTCTCCGGCAAGCGGCCACGCTACGCCGCCGACGAACCCGAGGACGACGCGTGGGTCGTCGCGCTGCGCCTGTACGAACCGGCCACCGGCCGGACCGTCCTGTACGCCCCGGCCGTCGCCGCCTGGTCGGACGCGCTCCACCGAGCCGCCGCCGAGGCCGACTGCGTCATCGTCGACGGCACCTTCTGGGACGAGGAGGAGCCCCGCCGCACCGGCATCTCCTCCCGCACCGCCACGGGCATGGGCCATCTGCCCATCGACGGACCGGACGGTACCGCCGGCATCCTCGCCACGCTGTCCGCCCGCTGCCTCTACACCCACCTCAACAACACGAATCCTCTCGTCGACCCCGCCGCGCCGGAGCACAAGCGGCTCGCCCGGCTGGGCGTCGAGGTGGCCGACGACGGAATGGTGATCGAGCTGTGACCACGACACTCGCCCCGCCGGCGAAGCCCTGGAGCCCCGCCGAGTTCGAGGACCGCCTGCGCTCGGTGGGTCAGGACCGGTACCACGACCGCCACCCCTTCAACCTCCGTATGCACCAGGGCGACCTCACCCCGGACGAGGTGCGCTGCTGGATCACCAACCGCTTCCACTACCAGCGCCACATCCCGGTCAAGGACGCGCTGATCATCGCGAAGCTGGACTCCTCGCGGCTGCGCCGCATGTGGCTGCGGCGGATCGAGGACCACGACGGACGCGCCGAGGGCGAGGGCGGCATCGAGCGCTGGCTGCGGCTGGGCGAGGCGGCCGGCCTGGACCGCCGGACCCTGCTGTCGGGCGAGACCGTCCTGCCGGGCGTCCGGCTGGCGGTGGAGGGGTACGTCAACTTCTGCCGCCTGCGCTCGCCCCTGGAGGCCGTCGCCGCCTCGCTCACCGAGCTGACCGCCCCCGAACTGATGCGCCGGCGCATCGAGGCGTTCGAGCGCCACTACGCCTGGATCGCGCCGGACGGACTCGCCTACTTCCGCGCCCGCGTCGACCAGGGCCGGCGCGACAGCGCCGAGGCGCTGGACCTCGTACTGCAGTGGGCCTGCACCCGCGAGGAGCAGGAGAGGGCCGTGGCCGCGCTGTCCTACAAGTGCGACGTGCTGTGGACCCTGCTCGACGCCGTACAGCTGCACGGCGCGCGGGAGCGGGTGTGATCCCGCAGCCGGCGGACCGGTGGTGCCCGGCGCTCGCCCCCGCGCTGATGCTGCGGCACGACCCCGTGCGCGGCACGGACCTGCTGGTCCTGCCGGAACGCGTGGTCGTCCTCAAGGGGCACGGCGGCACGGTGGTCGGGCTGTGCGACGGCACCCGCACCGTGCAGGGCATCGTCGGCGAGCTGGCCGAGCGCTTCCCCGGCGCGCCGGTCGCCACCACCGTCCCCGCCTTCCTCGACAGTCTGCGGCAGGAGGGCTGGCTGAAGTGACCACCCCCGTGAACCCCGGGCCCGCAGGAAGGACCGCGCCTCCGTGGGCCCTGCTCGCCGAACTCACCCACGCCTGCCCGCTGCACTGCCCGTACTGCTCCAACCCGCTGGAACTGGCACGCCGTTCCAGCGAGTTGAGCACCAACGAGTGGGCGGACGTACTGCGTCAGGCCGGTGAGCTGGGCGTCGTACACACCCACCTCTCCGGCGGTGAGCCCCTGCTGCGCCCCGACCTCGAGCAGATCGTCGCCGCCGCCGAGACCGCCGGGATCTACACCCAGCTGGTCACGAGCGGCACCGGCCTGGACGTGGCCCGGCTGGCCGCGCTCACCGAGGCGGGGCTGCGCAGCGTCCAGCTGTCCGTCCAGCACGCCGACCCGCGGGCCAATGACCGGATCGCCGGACGCCCGTCCTCCTTCGCCGCGAAGGAGCGGGCGGCGGCGCTCGTCCGCGGAGCCGGGCTGCCGCTCGGCCTGAACGTCGTGCTGCACCGCGACAACCTCGACGCCGTCGACGCGCTCATCGAGCTGGGCGTGGCGTGGGGTGCGGACCGTGTCGAGCTGGCCAACACGCAGTTCTACGGCTGGGGCCTGCTCAACCGGGCCGCGTTGCTGCCCACCCGGGACCAACTGGCCCGCGCCCGGGAGACGGTGGAGCGCCGGCGGGAGCAACTCGCGGGCCGGATCGACCTGGTGTGGGTCGTCCCCGACTACTTCGACGGCGTGGCCAAGCCCTGTATGGGCGGCTGGGGCGCGGTTTCGCTCACCGTCGCCCCGGACGGAACCGTCCTGCCGTGCCCGGCGGCCGCCTCCCTGCCGGACCTGGACCCGCCCACCGTCCGTGACCGTCCGCTCGCCTGGATCTGGGAGCACTCCGCGGCCTTCAACCGCTTCCGCGGCACCGACTGGATGACGGGGCCGTGCGGCGGCTGCCCCCGCCGGGAGGAGGACTTCGGCGGCTGCCGCTGCCAGGCGTTCGCCCTCACCGGCGACGCCGCCCGCACGGATCCGGCGTGCGCGCTCTCCCCGGACCACCACCTGGTCCGCGAACCGGCCGACGCCGGCCGGCCCGAACCGCCGCCGTACGTCTACCGCCGCCCCGGGGCGGTACCGGCACCGGCCCCCACCGCCCTCACGACGGACGGCTGACCCGGCCCGATCGGGTGCCCGGGCGGGGACACGGGCCCTAGAGCCGTGCCGCCCGGGCCGGTGCCGGGTGTGGGTCGCGGAAGGTGAAGGCCTGCGGTCCCGGGCCGTGTCGGCGGAGCATCGCGACCCGCTCCATCGCCTCGGCGACGGTCGGGCGGTGGCCGGCCGGGATCCACCACATGGCCTGGTGCGCCTCGGCCGAGCGGCGGAACCACTCCCGGCGGCGGCTCAGCACGCGCAGGTGATCGCTGTGGTACGTGAAGTTCCGCAGGGCTTCGACCGATTCCCAGACCGAGCAGTTGATCAGCAGCAGCGCGTCGTCCCCGTCGGGGCGGATGCCGGTCGCGTCCGCGCCGTCGTCGTCGACCAGGCGCCAGACGAATCCGGGGCTGCGGTCGGCCAGTGCGTTGATCTCCGGCTGCAGGGCGACGAAGTCGGCCAACTCGGGGCTGTCCAGCGGGGCGACGATACGGCCGATGTTGACCTGCGCCAAGTGATGCTCAGTCATGGGGCAAGCATGGCCTGCCCCCCCTTCTATAGTCAATCAGTTTTGTTTTTAGAGAGGGAGATGCAACAGCCGCCGGGGCACGGGTCCATGGCCGCAGACCACGGCGCGGGCACCAGGCCCTCGATGAGGGCCAGGTTCATTCCGCAGATCAGGGCGGGGAACTCCGTCGCCAGCGCGTGGAAGGGGCAGTTGCGCAGCCGCAGCGTCTCCCCGTCCCAGAACGGCTCGTAGCCGCGGGCCCGCAGCGCCGCCACCACGTCGTCGGCACGCGCATCCGGCTGTGCCGCGCCCGCCGCCCGCGCCGCGGCCTGCAGTTCCCGGTCCAGCCCGGCGTTCTCCACCACCTCGGCCAGCAGCCGGCCGGCGTCGTCGTACGACCGCGGCGGCACGGAGACGGCATGCTCCCCCTCGGCGCGCCGGTAGACCTTCGCCGGCCGGCCCGCCCCGGGGCCGGTGCGCCCGGACAGCCGCCGGAACGACACGGCCAGCAACCCGGCCTCGACCAGCTTGTCCAGGTGGAAGGCGGCCAGCGACCGGGAGATCCCGGCCGCCTCCGCGGCCGCGTCGCGGCCCACCTCCTCCGGCGCGGCGGCGACATGGCGGTAGAGCCTGCGGCGCACGGGGTCGCTCAGCGTCCCCAGCACATCGAACGTGGAGTCTTCGTCGGTCACGGACCGACTCTATGACCAACGGGAATGCGAGAAACACGACCGAGGGGAGGGGGTGTGTCAGGCGCGGCCGTGGGCCTCCTGCGAGCGGCGTGCCAGGGAGTCGATGACCACCGCGGCGAACAGCACCCCGCCCGTGATCACCAGCTGGACGGCCGTAGGGGTGTCGGTGAGTGCCATGCCCGACGCGATCGACTGGATGACCAGCATGCCGAGCACCGCGGACCAGGTGGTGCCGCGGCCTCCGAACAGACTGGTGCCGCCGATGACGGCCGCCGCGACGGCGTTGAGCAGCAGGACGCCCGAACCCGAGCCCTGGCTCACCGAGGTGATGCGCGAGGCCATGAACAGGCCGCCGACCGCGGCCATGGTGCCGGAGACCGCGAGCACCGCCGTCTGCACCCGGGTCACGCGCAGACTGGCGCGGCGGGCCGCCTCGACGTTACCGCCGAGGGCGTAGACCTGCCGTCCGTAGTGCGTGCGCCGCAGCAGGATGTCCAGGCCGGCCACCACCACGAGGAAGATCAGCAGGGCGAGCGGCAGCCCCTGGAACCGGTTCAGCACGTACGCCGCGGCGAAGGCGATCACCGCGAGTCCCGCCGTACGCGCCGCGATGCCCCGCAGCGAGCGGTGCGGCATGCCGGCGGCCTTGCGGCGCCGCCTGTCCAGGCAGGACGAGAGGAAGACCATGCCCGTGCCGAGGGCCGCCAGGCCGTACGCGGCAGCGGGGTCGGTGAAGTAGGTGCTGGTCAGCTTGGCGACGAGCCCGTTCTCGTCGAGGTTGACGGTGCCGCTCGTGCCGAGGACGGAGAGCATGACGCCGTTCCAGGTGAGCAGCCCGGCGAGGGTGACGACGAACGCCGGCACCCGGGTCCTGGCGAAGGAGAACCCCTGGACGGCTCCCGCCGCGGTGCCCGCGAGGATGCCCGTGACGAGGGCGAGCCACTCCGGAACGCCGTGTTTCACGTTCAGCACGGCGAAGACCGCCGCCGCGAGGCCGCTGATCGAGCCCACCGACAGGTCGAGCTCACCGAGCAGCAGGACGAAGACGATGCCGACCGCGATCAGGCCCGTACCCACGATGTCCACGCTCAGGTTGGACAGGTTGCGGGGGGAGAGGAAGTTCGCGTTGAGGGACTGGAAGACGATCCAGACCACGGCGAGGACGAGGACCACGGGCAGCGAGCCGGGTTCGCCGGCGCGGAGCCTGTCCCGGACGACGGCGGCCGACCGCTCCACGGCACGGGCGACGGCCCGCGTGGCGCGCGGCCGGCGGCTGTCCGCGGTGGGCGCGGCGGGTTCGGCTCGCGTGTTGTCCGCCATGTCGTGCATCCCTCTCACCACCCCGCCTCGCGGTGGGCCGCGCGGCGCGGCGCGTTCTCCGTGGCACCGGTGATGGAGGAGATGATCTGCTCCTGCGACGCGGTGTTCACGTCGAAGAAGCCGTTGTTGCGGCCGAGCCGCAGGACGGCGGCCCGGTCCGCGAGGGCCTTCACGTCCCCCAGGTTGTGGCTGATGAGCAGGACCCCGAGGCCGCGGTCCCGCAACCGGTCGACGAGGTCGAGCACCTCGGTGGTCTGCTCGAACCCCAGGGCGGCGGTCGGTTCGTCCAGGAGCACGACCCTCGGCTCGCCGAGCAGGGAGCGAGCGAGGGCGACGGTCTGCCGCTGGCCGCTGGACAGGGAGACGACCGGGCCGCGCAGATCCGGGACGCGCCGGGTCAGCCGTTCCAGCAGCTGCTGGGTGCGGCGCTCCATCTCCACCTCGTCGAGCAGCCCGAACCTGCGGATCTCGCGGCCGAGGAAGAGATTGCCGACGACGTCGAGGTTCCCGCACAGCGCGAGGTCCTGGTAGACGGTCGCGATGCCGAGGTCGCGGGCGTCGTGGGGGCGTCTGATGTGGACGGGCCGGCCCTCCCACTCGATGGCGCCCCTGTCCGCCGGGGCCACCCCGGAGATCACTTTGACCAGGGTGGACTTGCCGGCCCCGTTGTCGCCCAGCAGGGCGAGGACCTGACCGGCGTGGATCTCCAGCTCGATGTCCGTCAGGACCTCGACGACGCCGAAGCGCTTGCAGACGCCGTGCAGCGCCAGCAGGGGCGGAGCCGGCACGAGAACCATCTCCTTCCCGGAACCCGTCCGGAAGCGGGAACCACCGCTCAGGTCAGCCCGGCCCTGGCGCAGGCGGCCGCGAGCTGGGGGGTGCAGATCTGCCGGACCGTGTACGCACCGTCCTCGACCAGGACGTGCTTGATGTCGGCGACGGTGACGGACATCGGGGTGAGCCGCACGGCCGGAACGGCCGCCCCCTCGCTGGTTCTCACCGTGCCCGTGGCGACCCGGTCGAGCGGGGCCCCGCGGACCGCCGCCACGGCCATGGCGCCGCCCGCGGCCGCCTCGGGGCCGAACGGCTTGTAGACCGTCTCGTACTGATCGCCGGCGACGATGCGCCGTACGGCCGCGAGTTCGGCGTCCTGCCCGGTGACGGGGGGCAGCGGGTGGACCTTGTTCGCCTTCAGGGCGGTGATGCTGCCGGCCGCGAGACCGTCGTTGGCGGCGTACACCCCGTCGATGTTTCCGGCGCCGAGCGCGGAGAGGGCACCGGACATGTTCATGTTCGCGACCTCCGGCCTCCACTGAAGGGTGTCGTACGCTTTGGCGATCTCCACCTTGCCCTTGAGCACGGACAGCGCGCCCCGCTTGAACGCCACCGCGTTGGGATCGGCGGGGTCGCCGTTCATCATGACGATCCGACCGCCGTGCGCCTTGTCGCCCATGGCCTTCAGCAGCGCCCTGCCCTGGAGCCTGCCGACCTCCTCGCCGTCGAAGGAGACGTATCCCGAGATCGGGCCCTCGGCGAGGCGGTCGTAGGAGATCACCGGGACCCCCGCCGCGTGGGCCTTCCTGACCGAGGCGGCGAGTGACCTGGCGTCCACGGGCACGAGCAGGATGGCGTCGACGCCCTCGGTGATCAGCGACTCCATCTGTTCCTGCTGGATCGCCACGTCGCCCCTGGCGTTGGCGTGCTCGACCCGGCAGTCGTCACACAGTTCCCTGATCCTCTTCTCGAGCAGGGGCCGGTCCTGTGCCTCCCACCGGGCGGTGGTGGCGTCCGGCAGCAGCAGGCCGATCCGGGGCGAGTCCTTCGCGTCGGAGGTGTCCCCGGCCCCGGTTCCGCAGGAGGCGACGGCGAGGGTGGTCGAGGCCGCGGCCATGGCCACGGCCGCGTGGCGTACGAAGGCACACCGGTTCGGCAGGGAACGGCGGGGCCGGTGCGCGGCGTCGGGTCCTTCGCGCGGAGGCCGGGCGGGCCGCACAGCGTCGTCCGCCGGGGCGCGGCGCGGCTTCCACCCGACGAGCCCGGTACCGGCGCCTTCCGCGTCGACCATGACGACACCCGGCTTCCGCACCATGCCATGCGCACCACCGGGCGGAGATCCGGGAGCCGATGAACGGACGTGACACCGGCGCCCGACGCCCGCCCGGACCACGTGGAGGTGGCCAGAGGGCCACCTCGTCAGTCTGACACCGGCCGCGACGGTCCGCGAACCCGACGCGAGACGGCAGATCGCCCCGTCTGTCCCGTTACCTCACCTATGCGATTCTGGTGGGGGGTCTTCGCCCTGTCGGCACCTCGGCCTGGACGGGAGGTAGGTGCGGACATGGAGGTAGGTGCGGACATGCCGCACGACGGCGGCGCCCGGACCGGGGTCGCGCAATTGCGGGCATCCGGCGCCCTCGGCACCGGTCCACCGTCCCCTGCCCCGGAAGCCGCCGCGAGCGCGCGTGTCCTGACCTTCGCCGGAGCGGCGCTGGCAGCGGTCTACGTGGCCGGTCCCGCTCCCGGGACGGAGGCGCTGCGGCTGGTGGAGACCGCGGGCTGCGCCACCCCCGAGCACGGGCTGCCGGAGCGCCTGGTCCTGACCGGTGACTCACCCGCGGCCCACGCCTTCCGCACCGGCCGGCCCCTGTGGCTGAACCCCGCGGCGCTCTCCTCCTTCTTCGAGGGCGGCCCCGCGGCCCCGAGCGCGGAGGTGTCGCTCGGTGCACTGCCCCTGACGGCGGCGGGCAGGCGGCTGGGCTGCCTGGTCGTCGCCGGGACCACCGCGGACGGATTCGGCGCCGAGCAGCAGCGCTTCCTGGCGCGGTACGCCGACGCGGTCGCCGGCCTGCTCCAGGCCGGGGACCCGGCACCCGTGCCGCCGCTGCTGGGACCCGCCCTGCGCAGTCTGGGCGTCGGCTCCTTCCTCCTGATGCCGGACACCGGCCTGATCGAGGCCGACGAGACCCTGCTCCAGCTGGTCGGCATCGTGCCGCACACCTTCGACGGGAAGGCGGCCACCCTGCTCGGGCACGCCCTCCCGGAGGACCTGCCCGGCCTGATGGCGGTCCTGGAGCCGTCCGCCGAGGCGCTCGGCGGACGGGAGCTGGAGTTCCGGGTGCGCTGCCCCGGCGGCGAAACGCGCTGGCTGAGCCTGCGGTACCGGGCGCTCGCGAGTACCGGCGGGCGGCCGGACCGGGTCCTGGGCGTGGTGACGGCGACCTCGGTCCTGCCCCGCAGCGGCGACGACGTGTCCCGGATCCAGTGGCTGACCGCCGCACTCGACGACGCCACCACCGTGGAGGACGTCAGCCGCGTGGTGGTCACCGCGCTCCGCGAGCCGCTCGGCGCCGACCGGGTGGCGCTCGCCGAACTGCAGGACGGGCGGCTCACGGTCACCGTGCTCGATCCGCCCGAGCCCGCGGCCTGGCCGGAGGCCTGGCGTACCCGCGGGCGTTCGGAGCGGCCCGACCCGGCGGTCGACGCCCTGCCGACTCTGCGCACGGCACTGCGGGACGGGCACATGGGACTGTGGCCGGCCGGCGCCGCCCTCGAACCCGGTCTCGCGGGCGTCGGCCCCGGAGGTCTGGCCGTCCTGCCGCTGCCAGCCAAGGGCCGGCCCGTCGGCGTGTGTCTGATCGGCTGGGACCAGCCGCACGCCTTCGCGCCCGAGGAACGGTCCCTGCTGACCGCCACCGCGGCGCTGATCGGGCAGGCCGTCAAACGCGCGCAGGCGCACGACGCCGAGCAGGAGCTCGCGACGATGCTCCAGCGCAGCCTGCTGCCCCGGCGCCTGCCCGAACTGTCCGGCGGGACGGCCGTCGCCCGCTACCTGCCCGCCAGGCGCGGGTTGCAGGTGGGCGGCGACTGGTACGACGTCATCGCCCTCTCCGAGGACCGGGTGGCGCTGGTCATCGGTGACGTGCAGGGACACAGCGCCGGCGCAGCGACGATCATGGGGCAGATGCGTACCGCGGTCAGGGCGTACGCGGTGGAGGGCCACCCGCCGGACGTGGTCGTCTCACACGCCAACCGACTCCTCGTCGGCATGGAGACCGACCTGTTCGCCACCTGCTGCTACGCCGAACTGGACATGGAGGAGGGCAACGTCCTGTTCGTCCGGGCCGGACACCTCTCACCGCTGGTGCGCCACCCCGACGGCAGCGCCGAGGAGGTGCGGGTCGAGGGCGCGCTGCCGCTCGGGGTCTCCGCGGACGCGGAGTTCCCCATGACCGCGGTCGCACTGGCCCCCGGCACGCTGCTCGCCCTGGTCACCGACGGCCTGGTCGAGGCCGCCGACCTGCCCCTGGACGACGGCATGCAGCGCACACGCACCGCGCTCGCCGCCGCCGACCCCGCGGATCCGGGGCGGGTGGCCGACGCACTCCTGGGCGACGCCGGCCGCCGCGAGGACGACGTGGCCCTGCTGCTGCTCCGCTACGACGGCATGAAGACCCGGCCCATCCGCGCCGGCTGGGCGGTGTGGCGGCTGCCGGACGCCGTCATGCACGCCCGGCGTTTCACCGCGCGCACGCTGCGCCGGTGGCACGTCGAGGAAGTCGCGGACGCGGTCCTGCTGGTCGTGTCCGAACTGGTCACCAACGCCCTGGTGCACACCCAGGGGACGGTCCACGTCGACCTGGTGCTCCGCGGGGACCGGGTGCGGATCAGCGTGAGCGACTCGTCGCCGCGGGCGCCCGCCAAACCCGTGATCGTGGACTGGGAGTCGACCGGCGGCCGGGGGCTGATGCTGGTCGAAGCGGTGTCCGAGTCGTTCGGCTCGGTGCCGGTCGCCAGCGGCAAGCAGGTGTGGAGCGAGATCGTCGTACCGCACCGAGAGCCGTCCGGCGCGGACCCGGTGCTCCCGGCGGACCGGGGCGAGCTGCCGTGAACACCCGTTCCCGGCACGTGGTCGCCGCGTTCGTGGCGGGACTCATGACCCTGCCCGTGGCCGCCTGCACGGGACGCCAGGAGACGCGCGCGGACGGGTTCACCGTCGGTCTGCTGCTCCCGGGCCGCGTCCTGCCCCGCTGGGAGCAGTTCGACAGACCGCTGATCGAGAAGCGGCTGAAGGAACTGTGCCCCCGCTGCCGCGTGGAGTACGCCAACGCCGACAACGACCCGACGAGACAGCGGCAACAGATGACCTCCATGATCACCAAGGGGGTCGGGGTGCTGATCCTCGACGCCGCCGACACCCGGGCCCTGCGCTCCTCCATCCAGGAGGCGCACCGGGCGGGCGTCCCCGTCGTCGCGTACGACCGGCTCGCCGAGGGCCCCGTCTCGGGCTTCGTCAGCTTCGACGGCGCGCAGGTCGGCCGGCTCCAGGCCGGGACCCTTCTCCAGGCCATGGGCGACAGGGCGCACGGCGGGAACGTGGTCATGATGAACGGCGATCCGGCCGACCCGAACGCGGCCTGGTTCAGGAAGGGCGCACTGTCCGTCCTCACCGGCAGGGTGAGGATCGGCAGGTCCTACGACACCCAGGGCTGGAGCACGGAGAACGCCCACGCCAACATGTCCGCGGCCATCGCGGCCCTGCGCCCGGACCGGATCGACGGCGTCCTCGCGGCCAACGACGGCATAGCCGCGGGAGTCATCTCCGCCTTCAAGGGCGCCCGCGTCCGCGGACTCCCGCCCGTCACCGGCCAGGACGCCGACCTCGACGCCGTACGACGCATCGTCAAGGGCGAGCAGTACATGACCGTCTACAAACCGTTCCGGGCGGAGGCCGACGCGGTCGCCGCGATGGCCGTCAGCCTGGGACGCGGCCGCGATCCGCGCGACCTCGCCACGACGGCGGTCGACAGCCCCACCACGAAACACATCCCGTCCGTGCTGCTCACTCCGCGCGCGGTGACCGTCGGCACCATCGAGCAGACGCTCGTGAAGGACGGGGTGTACACCATCGACCGGATCTGCACCCGGCAACTCCGCCCCGCCTGCACGAGGGCCGGCCTCGGAACGGACGACCGGTAACCACCGGCCCGCCTGCGCCACGGGCCGCGTGGCTAGGCGCGCAGGAAGTCGATGAGTGCCTCGTTGACCTCGCGGGGGCGTTCCTGCTGTGTCCAGTGTCCGCAGCCCGTCAGCTTCAGGGGGGCGCGCCGCAGGTTGGGCATCAGATCGGGGAGTTTCGCGATGCGTTCGGGGGTGCCGGGGAAGGCGGGGACGACGTCGCGGTCGCCGTAGACGTACAGGGCGGGCGGGGTGACGACGGCTCCGTCCCAGGCAGCGGTCAGTTCCCAGTTGCGGTCGAGGTTGCGGTACCAGTTGAGCGCCCCGGTGAAGCCCTCGGAGAAGCTCTCGGTGAGCGTGTCGAGGTCCTCCTCGGTGAACCAGTCCGGCAGCACCTCCGGGTCCGGCATGGTCGCGAGCCAGCCGCGCTCCGGGTCGACCAGCGGCTGCTTGCCCGAGCCGGCGTCGGGTGAGTCTCCGGAACCCCAGTAGAAGATCTTCCGCAGAGTGGTGCGCGGGTCCTCGGCGAACTCGGCGTCGGCGACGCCGGGACGGCTGAAGTGGTTCCAGTAGAAGCGGCCGTCGAACCTCTCGGCCATGGCCGTCAGCGGCGGCTGGGTCCCGCGGAAGGGCGGCGGCACGCTCAGGCCGGCCACCCCGAGCACCACGTCCGGGCGCAGCAGCGCGGTGTGCCAGGCGACCGGCGCGCCCCAGTCGTGCCCGACGACGTACGCCTTCTCCTCGCCGAGGGCGTGGATCAGTCCGACGACGTCGCCGACCAGGTGGAGGATGGTGTACGCGTCGACGTTCGCGGGATGGTCGCTCCGGCCGTAGCCGCGCTGGTCGGGGGCGACCACGCGGAAGCCGGCGTCGGCCAGCGGGCCGAACTGGTGCTGCCAGGAGTGCCAGGACTCGGGGAAGCCGTGCAGCAGCACCACCAGGGGGCCGCTGCCCTGTTCGGCGATGTGCAGCCGGATGCCGTTCACGTCGACCGTGCGGTGTTCCACCATGTGCACGAGCGTACGCGCGGTGATCTTCGGAGGGCGGTACCGTCCCCGGGCCCGTCGCGCCGTCAGTACACGTCCCGGACGTAGCGCTTGTCCGCGGCCAGGCGCCGGACGTACGCGGCGGCCTCGTCGGCGTCCATGCCGCCGTGGTGGACGACGATGTCCCGGAGCGCCCGGTCGACGTCCTTGGCCATGCGCCCCGCGTCGCCGCAGACGTAGAAGTGGGCGCCGTCACGGAGCCACTGCCACAGGCGCGGGCCGTGCTCGCGCATCCGGTCCTGGACGTAGATCTTGTTGCGCTGGTCGCGGGAGAAGGCGAGGTCGAGCCGGTCGAGGTGGCCGGACCCCCGGTACGCCTCCAGCTCCTCGCGGTGGTAGAAGTCGGTGGCCTGGCGCTGTTCGCCGAAGAAGAGCCAGTTCGGGCCGGTGTGGCCGCGGGCCAGGCGGTCTTCGAGGAAGCCGATGAACGGGGCCACGCCGGTTCCGGGGCCGACCATGATCATGGGGGTGGCGGGGTCGGCGGGCAGGCGGAAGTGCGGTGCGCGCTGCACGAAGACCTGGACCGGGCCGTCGTCGGCGCAGTCGGCGAGGTAGGTGGAGCACACGCCCTTGCGGTCCCGGCCTAGGTCGTTGGTGTAGCGGACGACCGAGACGGTGAGGCGGACCTCGCCGGGGTGCGCGAGCGGGCTGGAGGAGATGGAGTACAGCCGGGGCTGGAGGCGCTTGAGCACGCCCGCCCAGTCCGCGGCGGAGGCCCGGACGGGGTACGCGGCGACGACGTCGGCGGCCTGCTTCCCCCAGCTCCACTGCGCGAGCGCGTCCTTGTTGTCCGGGCGCAGCAGCCGCTTGAGGTCGTGGCTGCCGGTGCGCTCGGTCACGAACCTGAGCAGGTCGGTGGTGATGCGGGCGATGTCCAGGCGGGTGCGCAGCGCCTCTCCGAGCGGCAGGGGCGTGCCGTCGCCGAGGTCCACCGGTTCGCCGGGGTCGAGACCGGTGAGCGCGAGCCATTCGGCGACCAGCCCGGCGCCGTTGGCCGGCCACACACCGAGTGCGTCACCGGCGTCGTAGGCGAGTTCGCCGCCGCGGGTGTCGAAGGCGAACTGCCGTACCTCCTTCCCGGAACCGGGCAGGCTCAGCAGTCTGTTGCCGATGAGCAGGGTGGCGAACGGTGACGCCTTGGTGTAGCGGGCCGGCGGCGCGGCGAGCCGTGGCGCGGCGGCCGGGGCGACGGCGGCCTCGGCCGCGGGCGTCCCGCCCGGGCGCGTGGGCACCGGCTGCCGGCCGTCGGCGCCGGCCAGGGCGGTGACCACTTCGCCGAGCCACCGCTCGGCCGTCTCCTCGAAGTCGGGTTCGCAGTCGGTGCGGGGGACGAGACGGGTGGCGCCGAGTGCCGCGAGACGCTCGTCCAGCCGGCGTCCGTGGCCGCAGAAGTCGTCGTAGGCGGAGTCGCCGAAGGCGAGGACCGCGTACCGGATGCCCTCCAGACGAGGTGCGTCCGGCTCGGACAGGGCCTGCCAGAAGCCGGCCCCGTTGTCGGGGGCGTCACCGTCGCCGAAGGTGCTGGTCACGAGGAGGACGTCGGCGTCCGTGGCCAGGTGGGCCGGGGTCGCGTCGGCCATGGGCAGCAGCTCGGGGGCCCGGTCCGACGCGGCGAGGCGGGCGGCGGCCTGCGCGGCGAACTCCTCGGCGGTGCCGGTCTGCGAAGCCCACAGGACCAGCAGACGCCGGGCGGGTACGGCCGTTCCGGCGGCCGGCGCCGCCGTCCGCGCGGGCACCGGGCCGGGCGCCTCCGTGGCGGCGCGGGAGAACATGCCGGCGAGGACGCCGTCGACCCACAGGGCGCGGTCCGGCGCGAACGGAGCGCCGGGCGGCAGCACCGGGACGCGCCCGTCGGACGGAGTCGCGGCGAGGCCGGACAGGAAGCCGGAGAGGTAGCGGCGTTCCGGCTCCGCCAGGGGCGACGGGGCGAGGTCGGTGATGCCGAAGACCGCGGCGAGCGCGTGGACGGGGGAGCCCGGCGCGGTGGCCGCCGCGGGCACGGGCTCCGGCCGGGCGTCGGGGCGGCCCGCCGGGACGGGGGCGGCCGTCCTCGCGAGGGCGACGGCGCAGACCTTCAGCTCGGGCTGGAAGGAGAGCGGGTCGACGGCGTCGCTGGTGACGGCGTTGACGCTCAGGTACTCGCCGAACAGGTCGTTCCAGTGGAACGGCGCGAAGCAGGTGCCCGGCTGGACGCGGTCGGTGACCACGGCGGGCAGTACGGCGCGTCCGCGGCGGGAGGCGACCTCCAGGTGGTCGCCCTCGGCCACGCCCAGCGCCCGGGCGTCCTCGGGGTGGACCTCCACGAACGGGCCGGGAGCGAGCTTGCCGAGCTTGGCGACCTTCCCGGTCTTGGTCAGCGTGTGCCACTGGTGCTGGAGGCGGCCGGTGTTGAGGACGAACGGGTAGTCGTCGTCGGGGAGTTCGGCGGGCGGCAGGTGCGGGCGGGCGAAGAACCGGGCGCGTCCGCTCGCGGTCGGGAAGGCCAGGCGGGGCCGGGTGCCGTCCTCGCGTTCCAGGAGGGTCTGGCTGACGCCGTCGTTGAGGTAGCGGATCGGGTTGCGGTCCGGGCCGTCGGTGTCCGGCGCCGGCCACTGCACGGGGGTGGCGCGCAGCCGGTCGTAGGTGACGCCGCGCAGGTCCCAGCCGGTCGCGGGGTTCCAGGCCCGCTTGAGCTCCTCGAAGACCTCCTCGGCACAGGTGTAGGTGAAGCCGTCGGCGAAGCCCATCGCGCAGGCCACCCGGGCGATCAGCTGCCAGTCGGGCAGCGCCTGACCCGGCGGGTCGAGGACCCCCTGGACGAGGGTGAGGTTCCGCTCGGAGTTGACCATCACGCCGTCGGACTCCGCCCACAGCGTCGCGGGCAGCACGACATCGGCGTACGCGTTGGTCTCGGTCTCGGCGAACACGTCCTGGGTGACGACGAGTTCGGCGGCCTCCAAGCCGGCGATGACGGTCCTGCGGTTGGCGACCGAGGCGACCGGGTTGGTGCAGATGATCCAGCACGCCTTGATGTCGCCGGCGGCCATCCGCTCGAACATCTCGACCGTGCCGCGCCCGACCTCGGTCCGCAGGGTGCCCTCGGGGATGTCCCACAGGTCCTCCACGAAGGCGCGGTCGGCGTCGACCAGGACCGAGCGCTGGCCGGGCAGGCCGGGGCCCATGTAGCCCATCTCCCGGCCGCCCATGGCGTTGGGCTGGCCGGTCAGCGAGAACGGTCCGGAGCCCGGGCGGCAGAGGGCGCCGGTGGCCAGGTGCAGGTCGACCAGGGCGTTGGTGTTCCAGGTGCCGTGCGTGGACTGGTTCAGGCCCATGGTCCAGCAGCTCATCCACTCACCGGCCTCGCCGATCCACCGCGCGGCCTGCCGGATGTCGGCCTCCGGGATGCCGGTGATCTCCGCGACCCTCTCGGGCGGGTAGTCGGCGAGGAAGCCGGGCATCTCCTCCCAGCCCTCGGTGAACTCGGCGATGAACTCCTCGTCGGTGTGGCCGTTGGCGACCAGCAGGTGCAGCAGGCCGTTCAGCAGGGCGAGGTCGGTGCCGGGCCTGATCTGCAGGAAGAGGTCGGCCCGGTCGGCGGTGGCGGTGCGGCGCGGGTCGACGACGATCAGCTTGGCGCCCGCCGACCTCACGCGGTCCATCAGGCGGAGGAAGAGGATCGGGTGGCAGTCGGCCATGTTGGCGCCGATGACGAAGAAGACGTCCGCGTGGTCGAAGTCCTGGTACGAGCCGGGCGGGCCGTCCGCGCCCAGCGACAGCTTGTAGCCGGTACCGGCGCTGGCCATGCACAGCCGGGAGTTCGACTCGATCTGGTTGGTGCGCACGAAGCCCTTGGCCAGCTTGTTCGCCAGGTACTGCGCCTCCAGGGACATCTGCCCGGAGACGTAGAAGGACAGCGCGTCCGGCCCGTGCTCGTCCAGGATGGCCCGCAGCCGCCCGGCGACCGCCGTGACGGCCGCGTCCACGTCCGTCTCGGCCGGCTGGGCCTCGCGCTCGGCACGCACCAGGGCCTTGGCCAGCCGTCCGGGCGCGGCCATCAGGTCCGCGCTCGTGGCGCCCTTGGTGCACAGGCGGCCGGCGTTCGCGGGGTGCGCCTTGTCACCGGAGGCCCTGGCCGCGGTCCGCCTGCCGTCGGCGGGATCCCGGGCGATGTCGAGGACGATCCCGCAGCCGACACCGCAGTACGAGCAGACCGTGCGGACACCGCCGTCCTTCGAACCAGCCGCCACCGAACCCCCACCGCCGTGCGTGTACCGTTCCGGGCCGGCCCGCGGTTGGCGGCGGCCCCCAGGACAAGCACCGTAGGAAGATCGAATTACCGGACCGTCACACCGCGGCGGCGCGCGCGGTTACGCCCCGCGCACATGCCGCGGCGACGCCGTGTGAGACGGGAAGGGCGCCGTCGGTGCCGGTCACCGCGGTCGAGGGGGGAAGGATCCCTCCCCTCGCAGCACGCGTCCGGTCCTCGCCTTCCGAGGCCTCACGGCCCCGTGTCCGGGAGCAGGAGCACGGTGTTGGAGACGCCTTCCGCCGCGGTGTTCACGGGCGCGACGGCGGGGTCCGCCTCGGGGCCGGGGTGGCGGACGTAGGCGCCCGCGATGCGGCCGTTCAGCAGGAACGGGGAGACGACGAACGGCACAGGGGCCACCGTCCGGGCGCCCCAGCGGTTGCGGAAGTGCATCCGGGTGCGGTCGGGCACGAGCCGGCGCTGGAGGACGAGCGTGTGCTCGCGCGACCGCTGCGTCAGCAGGTCGAGCCAGTCCCGGGCCGGGACCCGGTGCCCGGCGACGAAGCCGGCGCCGCCACGGCCGCACGAGGGTTTGACGACGAGGCCGGACCGCTCCCGCACGGCGTACGCCAGGACGCTCCGCCGCAGCTCGGGGCGCTGCTCGGGGCCCAGCCACGCCGTCCACGGCACGTGCGCGAGGATCAGCTCCCGGTCCGCGGGCTCGTACAGGTCGAGGTCCTCGTGCATCCAGGCCAGCACCTGCTTGGCGCTCGGCAGGCACGAGGCCTCCGGGACGAACAGCCGCACGCTGCCGGCCAGGACCGCGGCACGCAGTACGCCGACGGATCCGCCGTCCGCCAGCACCGGACTGACGAACTGGTTGAAGACCACGTCGATGCGGTCGTCGCCGACCCACAGCCCGCCGGCGCCGCCGCGCACCTCGGACAGGTCCGCGACGCACACGTCGAGTCCCGCCGCCCGGGCGGCCGCCGCGGCCGGCCGCAGATAGCGGCGCAGGGCGCGGGTGTCGTCCAGTTTCGCCGCGATGCCCGAGGTCGCCCGCCAGGTGGGGACGAGCGTCCGGTGCCGCCCGCCGCCGCCCGCCGGTACGGCTCCGGCCAGGCAGTCCGCCCGGGCCCGCAGGGTCGAGGGCGGCTCGGCGAGGACGCCGTCCGGCCAGCCGCGGGCGAACGCCGCGCTCCGCTGCTCCAGGCCCGGGACGCCGTAGATGTTGGGGCCGATGTTCAGCTCGACGAACCACGGCGTACCGCCGACCAGCAGCGCGTCGGGACGGGCCATGCGCAGCAGGGCGGCGGCGGTCAGCCGCTGCGACGGGTCGAGGAGCCGCAGGTCGCGGTGGTCGTGCAGGGCCCGGTACAGCTCGCCGGCGGTCCCGGCCCGGCGCCGGCAGGCGAGCAGGGCACACCGCAGCACGCCTGCCGCCAGCGCGCCGAACCGGTGGTAGGCCGCCGCGGAGAACACCAGCGGGCGCAGCGCCTCCCAGTGGCTCGGCAGCGCGTCGGGGATCCACCAGTCGGCCTCGGCGCTCCGGCGCAGCAGCTCCGAGCGGGCCCCGCCCGGCAGCCGGTGCCACAGGTCGTGCAGGGTCGCTCCCGAGCCGCACTGCGCGTGTACCTCCATCGTTTCGACGGTAAGCCGGAGCGGGCCGCCCCTCACCTCGGCCTTCGTCATGCCCCTGGCAGGGGGCGGACGGAAGTGCCAGTAGATCGAGCGCTCCTCGGCAGGCGTTCGTCGGCGGTCCGTCGGCGGGGGAGGGGAGTGGGTGTGGTGTGCAGCAGCGACGCCCAGCCGGCCGTATCCGGGAACGCGCTGCCGCCGCACGGCACCACGTCCAGCACCACGCGGTCCGGCCGCAGCAGCACGGCGTCCGCGCGCCCCTCGCGCAGCCAGGCGGCGAGCCGGCCGTCGTCCCCGAGGCCGGTCACGTGGACGGTCCGGGCGCCGAGGCCGTCGGCGACCGCCCGCACGGAGGGGGCCGGCGGTACGGCCGTGAGCAGGGCGAAGCCGTCGCCGAGCACGTCGTCGAGGCGGTCGCGGCGGCCGTCGGCGGTCACCCACGGCTGCGGGCAGTACCGGCCCGCGAGACCACGGCCGGCCCCGCCGGGGCGCCGGCGCACGAGCGGCCCCGCGGTCAGGGCCGGACTGAGGTCGCGGACGACCGCCGTGTTCAGCCCGGGGATGCGGACCGCCGCGCCCAGCACGCCGCGCCGCAGGGCGGCGGCAGCGTCCTGGCCGCCGGTCATGGCCCGGCCCATGGTGACCGCGAGCCGGATCATGTGCCGGGCGTGCGGCCTGCGCTCGCTCTCGTACGTGTCCAACAGCCCTTCCGGCGCGCCCTGTCCGAGGACACGGGCGAGCTTCCAGGTGAGGTTGTAGGCGTCCCGCAGGCCCGCGCACAGCCCCTGCCCGACGAACGGCGGGGTGAGGTGGGCCGCGTCGCCGAGGAGGAAGACCCGGCCCCGGCGCCAGCGGTCGGCGACACGCGCGCGGAAGGTGTACTGCGCCTGCCGCAGCACCTCGAAGTCGGCGCCGGGCGCGAGGTCCACCCAGGGCGCCACCAGCTCCCGCAGCCGCTCCGGGTCCGGCTCGGCGTCGTCCGGGAGGCGGAACTCCCAGCGGTAGCGGTCCTCGCCGACGCGCATGAACGTCGCCGGCCGGCGCGGATCGCAGATCTGCTCGACGCCCTCCCAGCAGCGCACCGGCAGGCCGGTGCGCACGTCGAGGACCGTCCAGCGCTCCTCGAAGCGCAGGTCCTCCCACCCGGCGCCGACGGCGTCCCGGGTGAGGCTGTTGGCACCGTCGCAGCCGAGGACGGCGTCCGCCCGCAGCAGGTGCTCACCCGTGTCGTCGCGGTAGGCCACGCGGACCGGACCGGTGTCGTCCTGCTCGACACCGACGACCTCCACCCCGCCGCGCAGCTCGCACCCGGGGGCGCCGGACAGCGCGGCGCGCAGCACCCGCTCCAGCCCCGGCTGGTCGAACATGCTGGTCTCCGGGTACCCGTGGGCTCCCTGCGCGGCGCGCGGGAACTCGGCCATCACCCGGTGCCGGGCGTCCAGCAGCCGCAGCCCGCGCGCGGGGCGGGCGATCGCGGCGAACTCCTCCCCGACTCCCGCGGCCTGGAGGATGCGGCGCACCTCGTCGTCGGTGGCGACGGCGCGCGGCAGGGGGTAGACGCCGTGGTGGCGTTCGAGGAGGACGGACCTCACACCGCGCCGGGCGAGGAGGAGGGCGGCGGTCACGCCCACGGGTCCGGCTCCGACGATCACCACGGGTACGTCCGCCGCGTCGTGCTCGGCGGTCATGTGCGGCTCTCCCGGTGTGCGCCGGCCACGGGCGTGCGCTGCTCGCCCAGGTCGATCCGGCCGTCGGGGGTGGCGATGGCCGCGGTCACCACATCGCCCTGGCGCAGGTAGCGCGGATTGCCCGCCTGGCTCCTGAAGAACGCCTTCCACCTGACCGCCGGCGGCAGCAGCGCGCCGATCTTCTCGACGGCCTTCGGCGGGGCCTTGAGGGCGGTGCCGCCCGGGGTGCCGGTGAGCAGCAGGTCGCCGGGGCCGAGGGTCTGGAACCGGGCCAGCAGGGTGAGCGCCTGCGCGGGACGTACGATCATGTCGGCGAGGGTGCGGTCCTGGCGCGGCTCGCCGTTGACCGACAACCTCAGCCGCAGGTCGAGCAGGTGGGCGAAGTCCGCCGGCTCCAGCAGGGACAGGTACGGGCCGGTCGGCGTGAAGGTCGGGTACGACTTGCTCTCGTAGAACTGAGTCTTGGTCAACTGGACGTCCCGCGCGCTCACGTCATTGGTGATCACCAGCCCGGCGACGTACGACGGCAGGTCGCGCTCCTCGACGACGGTGCCGACGGGCAGCGGTGCGCCCACGACCAGGCCGAGTTCGATCTCGTAGTCGAGGAACCTCACGTGCGGCGGCCGGACGATGGTCTCGTGCGGTCCGCTGACCGACCCGGACGCCTTGCGGAAGAAGGCGGGCGGGATGTCGCCGGTGAAGCCCGAATCGCGGGCGTGGCTGCGGTAGTTGACCATCTGGGCGACCACGCGGCAGGGCGTGGTGACCGGGGAGAGGGCCACCAGGCCGGCGACGGGCGTGCCCGGGTCGCCGGAGCGGGCCGCCGCGCGGACGGCGGCACGGTCGGCGATCAGCTCGGCGGTGGTGACGGCCTCGGTGCCGACGGGTACGGCGCGGTCGCCGCGGACGGCCCACCAGCCGTCGGACGTGCGCAGGACGTTGGTGCTCATGGGAGTGCCTTTTTTCGAGGGGGTCAGGAGTTCGCGGCCTTCAGCAGGCCCAGCAGCCGCGCCGGGTCAAGCTCGTTGTCGCCGCGCAGGGCCTGGACGACCTCGCGGACGCGCCGCGGTGAGGGGCTCGCGCCGAGGAAGTCGCGGGTGGCCGGCGGGCCCCACTGGGCCAGGCCGCTGGTCGACATGGGTGCCCAGCCGGGCTCGACGTCCGAGGAGAACAGGTCGCCGTCGGTGAAGTGCTCCAGCATGAAGTGGTCGGGGTCGCGCCAGTAGTCGAAGAGCTGGCTGCCCTGGATGTGCCGGCCGATGCCCCAACTCCGCTTGTAGCCACGTTCCTTGAGGTACTCGCCACCGGCGGCGATCGAGTCCAGGTCGGTGACCTGGTAGGCGGAGTGCACATAGCCGTTGCCCGGGCCCAGGTGCATGGCCAGCGTGTGGTGGTCGGCCGGCACGCTGCCGCGGTCGCAGCGGACGAACGCCATGGTCGGGCCGCGGTCGCGCCGGCCGTCCAGGAACAGGAAGTCGGACACGATCATCCCGAGCGTGTCCAGGTACCAGTCCAGGGCCCGGGCGAACACCCGGGTCTCCAGGACCACATGGCCCAGCCGCTGGATGCGGGACGGTTCCCGCGGCGGCCGCTGCGGGGCGTTCGTACGACGGTGCCGCGTACCGGAGTTGAACGGCAGCGGCTGCTGCTCGGGCAGCGCCGGCAGCTCCTCGCCGCAGTGCACGACCCGCACGGGGAAGCCCGAGGGGTCCAGCAGACCGACCGCCCGGCCGCCGCCCGGCACGTCCGCGTCCCGGACGGCCGTGCCCGTGGCCCGGGCCAGCCGGTCCAGGTCGGCCCGCTCCGCCGCGCGGAACGCCGGGCCGACGAAGCGGGAGGTCCGGCCGCGCCGGATCACCGTGCAGGGGGAGCCCGCGAAGGTGCCGCGCAGCCACAGCTCCTGCTCCGTGCGGGCGGCGACACCGAACCCGAAGTCCCGGGCGAAGATCTCCGCCCGGTCCAGGTCGGGCTTCTCGAACTCCAGCCAGGCCAGGTCCGCCACCTTGATCACGGGGTTGCGGGAGCGGCCGGGGTGCTCGCCGCGCAGGGCGCCCCGCTCACTGTGGAGGCCCTGATGGGCGGTCTGGGACATGACGTCCTCCAAGCGAATTGCCTTGATGAGGAAATCATCAGCTCTGAGTTTATGCTCGTCAATAGCCGCCAGCGAGAAAACTGATGAAATCATCAGAGTGTGTACTGAGCATTTCATCAGAACTGTGGCATCGAGGGTCCCGTTGCTAGACTCGCGCGTATGCCGACGTCAGCCCCGCCCCGCAACCGATTCGAACGGCGCCGCGCCGAGACCCGTCAGGCGCTCGTCCGCGCGGCCCGGCAGATCCTCGCCGAGACCGGGGACACCAGCGCCAGCATCCAGGCCATCGCGGAGCGCGCGGACGTCGGCTTCGGCTCCTTCTACAACCACTTCGAGTCCAAGACGGAGCTGTTCGACGCCGCGGTCCGCGACGCCCTCGAAGAGCTGGGCCGGACCTTCGACGAGCACCTGGACGGCGTCGACGACCCGGCGGAGCTCGTCGCGGCCGGCTTCCGGCTGAGCGCGCGCCTGGCCGAGGCCCGGCCCGAGCTGATGCAGGTCCTGCGCCACCGCGGCCTCGGCCACATCCACTCCGACTCGGGCCTGGGATCACGTGCCCTGCGTGATCTTCAGGCCGGCATCGCCTCCGGCCGCTTCACCGTCACCGATCCGGCCGTCGCGGTGACCGCGCTGGGCGGCTCGCTGCTGGCGCTGGTGGAGCTGCGGTTCGCCGAGCCCGGACGCGACGGCGACGAGGCCGCCTCGAACCTGGCGGAGATGCTGCTGCGCATGCTGGGCGTCCCGCCCGAGGACGCCCGCGACGTCGCCCGGCGCCCCCTGCCCGACCTCGCCTGACAAGGGACCGCACGCCGTGCCGGCGGTCCCGGCCCGCGGTTCCGTCGCCACGGCCTCGACCGCCGACAGGGCCGTCTCGCCCGGACGCCCGCTGAGCCCGCACGGCAGGTGAGCTCGAACGAAGGTGAGCCCGAACGAAGGTGAGCCCGAACGAAGGTGAGCCCGGACGGAAGGTGACCGCCTCGCCTTCCCCCGGCCCGCCCCCGCTGCTCCTCACGAACGGACCCGGACCCCCATGCACGTACTCATCCTCGGCGGCACCACGGAGGCCCGTCGGCTTGCCGAACTGCTCGACGGCACGCCCGGGCTGAGGCTGACCAGTTCGCTGGCCGGACGGGTCGCCGGTCCCCGGGCGCTCCCGGGCGGGACGCGCGTCGGCGGCTTCGGCGGGGCGGAGGGGCTGACGGCGTGGCTGCGCGAGCACACGGTCGACGCGGTCGTCGACGCCACCCACCCCTTCGCCGGGACGATCAGCTTCCACGCGGCACGGGCCGCTGCCGCCGCCCGCGTCCCCCTGCTCGCCCTGCGCCGGCCCGGCTGGGTCCCCGTCCCGGGCGACCGGTGGCACGAGGCGGACTCGCTGGAGGAGGCCGCGCGGATCCTGCCCGCACTCGGCCGGCGCGTGTTCCTCACCACCGGGCGCATGGGCCTGGCGGCCTTCGCGGACCTGGACGCCCTGTGGTTCCTCGTCCGGTCCGTGGACGCCCCCGAGCCGCCGCACCCGGCCCGCATGGAGGTGCTGCTGGACCGCGGCCCCTTCACCCTCGACGGGGAGCGCGAACTGCTGCGGCGCCACCGCATCGACGTCGTCGTCACGAAGGACAGCGGCGGGGCGGCCACCGCGCCGAAGCTGACGGCCGCCCGGGAGGCCGGGCTGCCCGTCGTCGTGGTGCGCAGGCCACCGGTTCCCGGGGGCGTGCCCGTCGTACCCGACCCGGAGAGCGCGGCCCGCTGGGTCGGCGAACGCCTCACACCCTGACCGGTACCGCCGCCCGTGCCGTCACTCCTCCTCGCTCGCGATCGCGTTGACCGCGGCGGCGGCGATGGCGCTGCCGCCGCGACGGCCGCGGACCACCAGGTGCTCCAGCCCGGACGGGTGCGCGGCCAGGGCGTCCTTGGACTCGGCGGCGCCGACGAATCCGACCGGGACACCGATGACGGCGGCGGGCCGGGGCCCGCCCGCCTCGATCATCTCCAGGAGGTGGAACAGCGCGGTGGGCGCGTTGCCGATGGCGACCACCGCGCCCTCCAGCCGGTCCCGCCACAGCTCCACGGCCGCGGCGCTGCGCGTGGTGCCCAGCCGGGCGGCCAGCTCCGCGACGGCCGGGTCGGACAGCGTGCAGAGCACGTCGTTGCCGGCCGGCAGCCGCCTGCGGGTCACACCGCTGGCCACCATCTGGACGTCGCAGAGGACCGGTGCCCCGGCGCGCAGGGCCGCACGGGCGCGGGCCACCACCCCCGGGGTGTAGGCCAGGTCCCGCACGAGGTCGACCATCCCGCAGGCGTGGATCATGCGCACCGCGACCTGGCCGACGTCGGCGGGCAGGCCCGCGAGGTCGGCTTCGGCACGGATGGTGGCGAACGACTGGCGGTAGATGGCCGCGCCGTCCTTCTCGTAGACGTGGGTGGTCACGGTGCTCTTCTCGCTGCTCTCGGTCGTCTTGCGGCGCATGAGGTGATCGCCGGCGGCACGGCGGTGAGCATACCCACCGGCCCGCCGGAGGCAGCGCCGAGGAACCCCGGGGACCGTCGGCGAGCGGTGGTCACCTGCGCCAGGGGCCGGTCACCGCGAACGTCGTGCCGGGCGTGTAGCAGTTGACGAACATCGTCCGGCCGTCGGGGGAGAAGGTGACCCCGGCGAACTCGCCCCACTCGGGCTGCTCCGGCGTCCCGATGTTCTGGCGGCCCCGGGCCATCGCGTACACCTCGCCCGCGCGGGTCACGCCGAACACGTGCTGGGCGCCGTTGCCGTCCTCGCACACCATCAGGCCGCCGCTGGGCGCGAGGCAGATGTTGTCCGGGGACTCGCCGGGCAGCTGGACGTCGGTGTCCGGGCCGAACACGACGACGAGGGTCAGCCGGCGGCGCTTCGGGTCGTAGCGCCAGATCTGGCCGTAGTGGTCGGCCGCGGAGCCGTCCGCGCTGCGGGCGAAGGAGGAGACGAAGTACACACAGCTGCCGCCCCAGTAGCAGCCCTCCAGCTTCTGCGCGTGGGTGATGCCGCCGCGGCCGTAGTCCTGCAACCGGGTCGGGGTGGAGACGGCCAGCGGGTCGGGTACGTCCACCCACTCGATGCCGTCGAAGCGCGCTCCGGTCTCCTGGATGGTGGAGAGGTCCGGTACGCCGGGCACTCGCATCGCCTGGAGCCGGCCGCCCGCGCGGAGCGAACCGACCCCGCCCAGCGGCTTGGCGGGCAGGAAGCGGTAGAAGAGGCCGAACGGCTGCAGGAAGGCGTCCTCCGTCTCGTAGACGGTGCCGTTGCGCGGGTCGACCGCGATCGCCTCGTGCTGGAAGCGGCCCATCGCGGTCAGCGGGACCGCGCCGGTGCGGTGCGGGTCGGTGGGGTGGACCTCGAAGATGAAGCCGTGGTCCTTGGTGTAGCCGTTGGTGCCGGCCCGGTCCTCGGTCTCCTCGCAGGTCAGCCAGGTGCCCCAAGGAGTGCGGCCGCCCGCGCAGTTGACCGCCGTACCGGCGATGGCGACCCGCTCGGACAGCACGCGGTGGTCCGCGTCGAGCGTCAGGGCCGTACAGCCGCCCTTGCCCGCCGGGTCGTAGGTGAGACCGCTCACGGTCGGTACCGGGATCCGCGCGGTGACCCGGTTCTCGTGGTTGCGGACGAGGTGCGTACGGCCCCCTCGGCCGCCGAACGCGGCCATGCCGTCGTGGTTGGAGGGGACGCGGCCCTCGCCCGAACGGAGCTGGTCGCCCTCGCGGGAGAGCACGGTGTAGCGGAAACCTTTCGGCAGATCGAGCAGCCCGTTCGGGTCGGAGGCGAGCGGGCCGTAACCGGTGTGGCCCAGGTTCTGCGCGGCGGCGGTGCCCGCGAAGAGCTCGGACAGGGCCCCGGTGAAGGCGATGCCCGCTCCCAGGGCGCTCGCGTTGGCCAGGACCTGACGGCGTGTTGCAGACATGCGGCAGCAACCTTCCTGCTGGCGGACAGGAACTGTGACCAGCTGTGTCTATCACCTGGTGCGGGCCGCGGGAACCATGCGCGTAACCGTGTCACTTCGCGCGGAGGAGGGCCGATCGGCCCTGGTCCTGGGGCCAGTTGGGGAGCAGGATCGTCGGACGGGACCGAACACGTCACAAGGAGCGGCGATGGTGCAGCACGAGCAGGCCGGACCCGGCCGGCCGGTCCGGGTCTTCCTCCTCGACGACCACGAGGTGGTACGGCGCGGGGTGCGCGACCTGCTGGACGACGAGCCGGACATCACGGTGACCGGCGAGGCGGCCACCGTCGGACAGGCGCTGGTGCGCGTCCCCGCCCTGCGCCCGGACGTCGCGGTGCTGGACGTCCGGCTGCCGGACGGCGACGGCGTGACCGCCTGCCGGGAACTGCGCTCGCACCTGCCCGGGCTGGCCTGCCTCATGCTGACCTCGTTCGACGACGAGGAGGCCCTGCTCGACTCGATCATGGCGGGCGCCTCCGGGTACGTCCTCAAGCAGATCCAGGGCGCGGACCTGGTCTCGGCCGTGCGCACGGTGGCCCGCGGGCAGTCCTTGCTCGATCCGAGCGCCACCGCCCGGCTCATGGCCAGGCTGCGCGCCGGTCGGGAGCCGGAGACCGAGCCGGGCGTCCTGCCCGGCCTGACCGAGCGGGAGCGGGAGATCCTGGCCCTCATCGGCGAGGGTCTGACCAACCGCCAGATCGGCGGGCGGCTGTACCTGGCCGAGAAGACGGTGAAGAACCACATCTCCCGGTTGCTCGCCAAGCTCGGTGTCGAACGCCGCGTCCAGGCCGCCGTCATCGCCACCCGGGCCCGGGACCACCTGCGCGCCGACGGCCACTGAGCGCCCGGCCCCTCCTCTCGGACGCCGGTCGGCCGGCAGCGGTGGCGGGGGTGCCCAGCTCCGGCGCGATGCGAGGGACCCCCCGCCCGCCCCCGGCCGGCCGCCGGGGCCCGGATCCGCACCGCGCGAGGCGTCGCCGCTCGGCGGGATCCGCCAGGAGGGCGGCCCGGCCGGTCCCGGCCACACTCCGGCCCGGGCGGGCCACCGCGTCGTACTCGTCCGCCCCGGAGACGGCCACGGCACCGCCGGCCGCGGGCACCGGCTCCGCGGTCGCCGAGGTCCGCGGCACCACGGAGCGGCCCGCGTCGAGGCGGAAGCCGACCGGGCGCGTGGACCTCGCTGACCCCGGCACCGGGCCCTCGTCCGGGCCGGCACCCCGGCACCGGACCCTCGTCCGTGTCGGCACCCCGGCGGGAGCAGGGCCGGGCGGGAGCAGGGCCGAACGGCCCTGCCCGAGGGGTCCGGTCGGCGTCCGGGTGCGGCGCGATCCCGTGTCGTCCGCCCGCGCCGGGGCCCGATACGGTGAACCCCGGCGGGGACGGCCGTACGCGGGGACGGGGCTGGAGGAACGGCAGTGGGAGGCTCCGAGGACGTGGGCGAGGTGCGGGCCGTGCGGCTGCCGCAGTTCCGGCTCGACGAGCTGCTGGACGAGTTACAGGCCCGCCTGGAGGCGGCCCGCGGCACCCAGAACAGGGTGCACAGCCTGCTGGAGGCGGTGCTCTCCGTCGGCCGCGAACTGGACCTGGAGCAGGTGCTGCGCGGCATCGTGGAGGCCGCGGCGGCCCTGGTCGACGCCGAGTACGCTGCGCTCGGCGTGATCGGCTCGGACGGCGAGCGGCTCTCGGCCTTCGTCACGGCCGGCGTCGACGCGGCGCGGATCGCCCGCATAGGCCGCCACCCGGAGGGACGCGGCATCCTCGGCGAACTCATCCGCCACCCGGCGCCGTTACGGCTGGCCAAGATCTCCGAGCACGCGGCGTCGTACGGCTTCCCGGCCGACCATCCGCCGATGAACAGCTTCCTCGGCGTGCCCATCCGGGTGCGCGACCAGGTCTTCGGCAACCTCTACCTGACCGAGAAGCGGGGCGGGCTGCAGTTCGACGAGGACGACGAGTCGGTGCTGTCCACGCTGGCCGTGGCGGCGGGCGTGGCGATCGACAACGCCCGCCTGTACGAGGAGTCCAGGCTGCGGGGGCGCTGGCTGGAGGCGAGCGCGGAGATCGGCAGGAGCCTGATGTCCGGCACCGGCCAGCACGAGGTGCTGGGGCTGATCGCCGAACGGGCACGGGACATCACCGGCGCGGCCCTCGCCACGGTGGCCACCCCCGTGCAGGACACCGGCACCCTCGCGGTGGAGCTGGCCATCGGCCGGGAGGCGGAGGCGCACCGCGGGCTGGTGCTGCCCGTCGAGGGCAGCCTCACCGGACAGGCCTTCGCCCACGGCGCGCCGGTGAGCAGCCCGGACGTCTCGCGTGACGACCGGGTCACGGCGGGACCGCCGAGGTTCACCGGACTGGGCCCGGCCGTCGCCGTACCGATCGGCCGGCGGGAGCGCGTCCGGGGCGTGGTCCTGCTGGCGCGGGAGACGGGTGCGAGCGACTTCTCCGGGACCGAGACGGAGCTGCTGAAGGGGTTCGCCACGCAGGCCGCCGTCGCCATGGAACTCGCGGAGCGCCGCCGGGACGCCGAGCAGATCGCCCTGCTGGAGGACCGCGACCGCATCGCCCGCGACCTGCACGACCTGGCCATCCAGCGGCTGTTCGCCACCGGCATGACCCTGCAGAGCGCGGGCCGGTTCATCGAGCACCCGCAGGCCGCGGAGCGGGTGCGGCGGGCCGTGGACGACCTCGACGAGACCATCAAGATCATCAGGTCGACGATCTTCGGGCTGCGCGCCCCGGACGGCGACCGGGCGCCCGGGCTGCGGGCCCGCGCGGTGCGGGTGGCCGGCGAGGCCACGCCGGTGCTGGGCTTCGCGCCCAGCCTCCGGATGGAGGGCCTGCTCGACACCCGTGTGCCGCGGGAGACCGCCGACCACGTCGTGGCCGTCCTGTCCGAGTCCCTCACCAACATCGCCCGGCACGCCCGTGCCCGCCGCGCCGCCGTGGTGCTGGAGACCGACGGGACCGAGGTGCGGCTCACCGTCACTGACGACGGCGTCGGCATCCCGCCCGAGGGCCGCCGCAGCGGTCTGCGCAACCTGGCGGAACGGGCGCGCGGTCTCGGCGGCGGCCTGGACCTGGGCCGGCCGGACGACGGGGGCACCCGGCTGGTCTGGCACGCGCCACTGCACGGGACGACGGCGGCCGAGGACTAGGCGCCGTACTGCAGCCGAGGACTGGGCGCCGTACTGCGGCCGAGGACCAGGCGCCGTACGGCAGCCGGGCCGTCGCCCCGGTAAGGCGTCGTGAGCCCGGGCCCGCCCGCCGGTCGCCACCGGTCCCGGCGAGCCGGGCGGAGCGGCCTGTTCGTGCCCGGCGCCGGGGCGTGTCACGGTGGCATCGAGGGCCTGTGCCGCAGGCACGGCGGCCCGGCGAAAGGCGGTGAGCCCGATGACGGAACTGCCCCTGGTCGTGGGAGTGGACGGATCCGAGTCCAGTCTGACGGCGGTCGACTGGGCGGTGGACGAGGCGGCCCGCCGCGGTCTGCCGCTGCGGCTGGTGTACGCCTGTCTCTGGGAGCGCTTCGAGGGCGCCGCGCCGTCGGGCAGCGAGGAACCCCTCTCGGAGCAGGTGCTGGCCGAGCAGGTCGTCGCCTCGGCGGCGGCCCGGGCCCGGCAGCGGTCCCCGAAGGTCAGGACGGCCACCGAGATCGTCCCGCAGGAGGCGGTGGCCGCTCTGCTGAGCGAAGGCGACAATGCCTTCGCCGTGGTGACCGGAGCGCGCGGCCGGGGCGTGGTGAAGGAGCTGCTGCCCGGCTCGGTCGGCCTGGCCGTGGCCGCCCGCGCCCGCTGCCCGGTCGTCGTCGTCCGCGGGGACCGGGCCGGTCTGGCCGGCACCCACCGGCGCGTCCTGCTCGGCGCCGGGGAACCGGACACCGCCGGCGACGCCGTGCGCTTCGCCTTCCAGGAGGCCGAGGCACGCGGCTGCGTCCTCGATGCCGTACGGGCCTGGCACCGCTCCGCCCGCGAGAGCGCCGGTGGTCCGTTGCTCGGCAGGGACTCCGCCCACCGGCACGAGCGGGAGGCGGCCGAGCTGCTGGACACCCTGCTGGAGGAGGCGACCGCGGACCATCCGCGGGTCCGGGTGGACCGCACGACGCTGGAGGGCCACGCCCGGAAGGTGCTCGTGGACCGCTCGGCCGCCGCCGACCTGGTCGTCGTCGGCGCCCGCCCCCGGCACGGCCGTCCCGGGCACCGGCTCGGCCGGGTGGCGCACACTCTGCTGCACCACTCCCTGTGCCCGGTGGCGCTCGTGCCGCAGAGGTGAGCGGGCGACGCGTGACCGGTGCCCCTGGCCGCGGCCCCCGCGGCGGATCGTGATCGCGACCCCATCCCCAGTATTAGAATGTTCAATCACAGGGGGAGGGGATGGGCGTGTCCGCACCAGGGGCGGCGTTCGGGTCGTTGCTACGGGAGATGCGGCTGGCGAAGTCGCTGACCATGGAGGCACTGGCGGAAGCGTCCGGGGTCAGCGTGCGCGGCATCGGCGACCTGGAGCGCGGCCGGCGGGCCGCACCCCAGCGGCGCACGGTGGCCGCGCTCGCGGACGGACTCGGAGTCGCCCACGCCGAACGGGAACGGCTGCTCGCCGCCGCCCGCGCCGGACGCACCCCCGGTTACAGCCCCGTCGGCGTCCGCTCCTTCCCGCGCGGCATCGACGACTTCGTCGGCCGCGCCGACGAGCTGACCCGCCTGGAGGAACTCGCGCGACCGGGGACGGGCGACGGCGCCGCCCCGCAGGCCCAGCCCGTCGTCGTCGCCATCCACGGCGCACCCGGCACCGGCAAGACCACCCTCGCGCTGCGCGCCGCCCGCCGGCTCGCCGACCGCTTCCCGGACGGCCAGCTCCTGCTCGACCTCAGGGGGACCGACGACAGCCCGCCCGCACCGCACGAGCTGATGGTCCGCGTGCTCAAGGCCGCCGGTGTGCCCGACCGGGACCTGGCACAGGCGGGATCACAGGCCCACCCCGCCCTCTACCGGCAGGTCCTGGCCGACCGCCGCTGCCTGCTGGTGCTGGACGACGCCCGCGACGAGACGCAGGTCCGTCCGCTGCTGCCGGGCGCTGGCGGGACGCTGGTCCTGGTCACCAGCCGCCGTATGCTCACCGGACTGGACGCCGTGCACCGGCTGCCGCTCGGCCGGCTCGACCCCGCCGAGTCGGCCGCCTTCCTGGCCTCACTCGTCGGCACCGACCGGGCCGCCGCCGAACCGGAGGCCCTGGAGGAGGTCGCCCGGCTCTGCGCCCACCTGCCGCTGGCCCTCAGGATCGCGGGCAACTGGCTGGCCACCCGCACCGGTTGGAGTGTGCGCCGGCTCGCGGACCGGCTGGCGCACGAGGAACGGCGGCTGGAGACGCTGTCCGCCGGCGACGTCCGGGTGGCGAGCGCCTTCGACCTCTCCTACCGGCAGCTGACGCCCCCCGCCGCCCGCATGTTCCGCCGCCTGTCCCTGGTCCCCGGGCCGGACGTGGGCGCCGCCTGCGCCGCCCGGCTCACCGGCCAGGACCTCTACGACACCGAGGACACCCTGGAGGAACTGGTCGAGGCCGGCCTGCTCGACACCGCCGACGACCGCTACCGGCTGCACGACCTGCTGTGCCTGTACGGCCGCGACCGCCTCACCGCCGAGGAGGAGGCGGCGGACATCGAACGGGCCCGCCGGTCGGTGTTCCGCTGGCTGCTGGAGACGGCCGTCGTGGCCGGCCGGTGGTACGAACCCGACCACGGCGCCCCGCCCCCGTCCTGGCGGGGCACGGTCGACCTCTCCAGCGCGGACAAGGCCCGCGACTGGCTCCAGGCCGAGTCCGCCAACTGGCTGGCGGCCCTGCACGCCGCCGCGGCGGACGGCGACCACGCCACCGTCGTCGAGGTGGCCGAGGCCCTGCACTGGTTCTCCGACCAGTGGATCTTCTGGGGGCACTGGCCCGAGGTCTTCGGCACCGCCGCCCGGTCCGCCGAGGCCCTCGGCGACCCGCTGCTCGAAGCGACCCAGCTCAACTACTACGCCTGGGCCCTCATCCTGTGCGAGGGCAGGCCACAGGACAGCTTCCGGTACTCCGCCCGTGCGCTCGCCGCGGCCCGGCGGGCCGGTGACACCGCGCAGCAGGCGTGGGCGCACCAGTACGCCTCCTGGGCCCACCGCCTGCTCGGGGAGCACGGCCGGGCCGCCGAGCACACCGCCGAAGCCGTCACGCTGTTCCAGGCCGCCGGAGACCTGCACGGCATGCTCCAGGCCCTGATGTCACGCGCCATGGAGCTGCGCAGAACCGGGCACCACGAGGAGTCGATCGAGGTCTACCGGCAGATCCTGGCCCGGCTGGACGAGGCCGGCGACCGCGTCGAACCGCACATCGCCGCCTTCACCCGGGCCAACGCGCTGGCGGGCCTGGGCGCCGGTTACGGCGGCATGGGCCGCTGGGACGAAGCGGTGGAACACCTGCGCACCTCGGTCGAGCTGTCCCGGACGGACGGCAACGTCGCCCTGGAGAGCCGCTATCTGCTCTCGCTCGGCGACGTCCTCCTGCGCGCCGGCCGTACCGCCGAGGCCCGCGAGGTGTTCGCGCGGTGCGTCGCGCTCGGCCCCGACGCGGACGCGGAACGGGTCGCCGGGGCCCGTGCCCGGCTCGCCCGCCTGGACACCGGCTGACCCGCGCGCCGCCTCGGCGTCAGCCGTGCGCCCGCCCGCCCGTGCCCTGCTCCAGGTGCCGGGTGCGCCACTCCCGCGGGGAGACCCCGTAGGCGGCGCGGAACGCCCGGCTGAAGTGGGCCGGATTGACGAACCCCCAGCGCCGGGCCACCGCCGAGACGGTCGGGGTCACGCGCCCGCGCCGGGCCAGTTCACGGCCGCACGCCTCCAGCCGCCGCTGCTGGATGAGACGGCTGACGGTGAGGTCCTCGCCCTCGAAGAGCCGGTGCAGGTAGCGGACGGACATGTGGTGCGCCCGGGCGATGGACTCCGGTGACAGGGACGCCTCGCCGAGGTGCCGGTCGATGTGGGCGCGCACGCTCCGGACCAGGTGGTCGCGGCTGCCGTCCGGCTCCCGGTGGGCCTGGTCGGCGATCAGCGTGGCGAACAGGTCCACGACGTGGCCCGCGAGCCGCTGCCCGACCTCCGGCGCGTAGGAGGGGGCCGAGGCGGCCAGCGTCGCGAGGAACGGCCGCAGCACCGCGCCGAAGCCGCGGCCCGTACCGATGGCGGTACCGGTGACCAGCCTGATGTCGCTGTCGGAGACGCCCAGCACGGGGCGCGGCACCTGGAAGACGTGGGTGGCGAACCGCTCCGGATAGCTGACGGAGAAGGGCCGGGCCGTGTCGTAGAGCACCAGGTCGCCCCTGCCCAGTTCGGCGCGCCGGCCGTCCTGCACGAAGGTGGCCGTGCCCGCCAGCTGGAGCCCGACCGCCACGAGGTCCTCGGGCGACCGCCCGATCAGGGCCGGGGTGCGGGTGACCCGCTTGGCGTCGGCCTCCACGCGGGCGATCCGGAGGTAGCCGAGACGGTCGGTGACGATCCTGCCGTCGAACGGCCTGCCGGCCCGCGGGGTGACGGCGACCGGCACCAGCGCCCGGCCCAGCGCGTCGCTCCAGTAGGCGGCCTTGTCCTGGTCCGGCACCGCGTCGGTCGACAGCACCACGCTCAACTTGCTCTCCCTCGGCATGCGGTCGGCGGGGCCCTGCTCGCGGCCCCGCCCGCACCAGCCAAGCAGCGGGCCCCTGCGGACGACCAGGAAGAAGACAGGCAGAAACAGCCGGGAGAGGTGCCGCCGCGGCGCGGCGGACGCGCGCTTCCACCCGCGGAACGCACGGCGCGGTGCCTCACCCTGCACGGCTCGTGCCCCCGTCCGCACGGAACGCCGGACACTCTCCCCACCGCTCCCCGAGCGGCCCACGCCGACGTCGTGGGCTCCCTCGGCGGACGTCCACCGCCGGACCGTCCCGGCGCCCGCACCACCGCTTCGACCAGGGGGACCCGTGAACCTGATGCGCCCGCCCACCGCGACCGGCAGCGACGCCGGCCGATCCCCGTACCCCATGCGGGCGGGCGCACCCTCGGCTCCTGCGGATGCGCACCTACCGGGGAGCGGGGCGGTCCCTGGTCCGCTCCGCCGACGACACCACCGAACCGCACCTGCTGCTGGGCGTGCCCTCCCCGAGTGGCTGGCGCTGCCGGGGCACGACGGCGGCCGGATCCGGGTGCGCGTCCTGCGCCCCGCCGGCAGCGACGAAGCCCTGCCGGTCGTGCTGTACCTGCACGGGCTGGGCTGGATGCTGACCGACGCGTACGCGCACCGCCACCTGGTGACGGACCTCGTCCTCGGAGCGGACGCCGCCGTGGTCGTCCCGGAGTACGACGTCCCGGACGACGTCCGCTACCCGGCGGCCGTCGAGCGGGCGCAAGTCAGGTACCCGGCCGTCGCGGTCCGACGATACGGCGCACGGGGACGGGCCTGCGGCCGGTGAGCGCGGACAGGCCACAGCCGGTGCACACACAGTCAAGCCACACCTGACCGCCCGCCGTAGGGTCTCGTGCATGCCGGTGGTTCCCCCCTCGGCACGGCGCCCCGGACCGGACGCCCTCAGGCCCCCGGCACCCGCCCGCGCGCCACCGGGCGGCGGCCGACCCGACCCCACCGACGAGGGAGATCCCCCATGCCCCGCTCCGACCGCCCGGCCGTCGCCGCGGTCCCCGGCGCCTGACGAACCGACGAGCACCTCAGGAGCCAGCGTGTCCCGTACCCGCCTGCGCGGTTTCTCCCGCTCCGACACCGGCCGCGCGGAAGCCTTCAGCGACGGCGTGCTGGCCATCGCCGTCACGCTGCTGGCCCTCGGGCTCGCCGACCCGCCGCACCGGCCGGGCGGCCTCGGCCGCGCCCTGCTGGCCCAGTGGCCCTCCTACCTCGGCTACCTGGCCTCCTTCGGCTATGTGTCGGTGATCTGGCTCAACCACCACCAGGCCTTCGTACGGGTCCGCGTCATGGACCGCGGGCTGCACGCCGCCAATCTGCTGCTGCTGTTCACCACGGCGGCGCTCTCGTTCCCCACCGCGGTGGTCGCCGACGCCCTCCAGGCGGACCCCGCGGGCTCCGACGCACGGGTCGCCGTCGCGCTCTACGCCGGGCTGGCCGCCGCGATGTGCCTGAGCTGGGTGGCCTTCTACCACCAGTTGGCCCGCCGGCCCGAGCTGCTGAAACCGGACGTGGAGCCCGCCTACGTCCGGCACGGGCGGCTGCGCTCCTGGGCCGGTGCCCTCGCGTACGGCGCGGCCGGGCTGCTGGGCGTGCTCGCCGCGCCCCTGTGGGCGGTCGCCGTCTTCGTCGCCCTTCCGGTCTTCTACTTCCTCACCAGCGAGGGCCTCCCCGGAGGAGGGGACACCGGAACCGGCTGAGACCGCGACCGCCGCCGGCTCACCCGTCGCTGGACGAGCGCGGCCGCCCTCGGCCTGCTGGGCACCGTCCTGCTGTGCGTCGCCGAAGCCGGCCAGGCCGCCCGCGGCGCGGGACCGGCGTCCGTGGCCGGCACGCTGCTCGGCGTGGGTCTCGGCCTGGTCGCCGCCGCGACCTACGCCCTGTACTCCTGGGCCGCGCACCGGCTCATCAGCGGCGGGCTCCCCTCGCGTGCGGCGATGGGCGCCGTCTTCGGGCTCGGCGGACTGCTCCTGCTGCCCGTCCTGTCGGCCACCGGCGCCCCGCTCCGTCGGCTCCTGGTCCAACGCGGCCGTTGGCGCCTACATGGCGGTGGTCCCCATGTTCGCCGGGTACGTCCTGTTCGGCTGGGGTCTGGCGCGCGTGCCCGCCAGAACGGCCACCACCCTGTCCCTGCTCGAACCGGCCGTCGCGGCCGTGCTCGCGGTCCTCGTCGTCGGCGGACGCCTGCCGGCCGCCGGCTGGGCGGGCATCGCCCTCGTCATCGCCTGCCTCGCCGTCCTCACCACCCCGTCACCGGCCGCCCGCCGCCGCCGGCGGCGGCGGTCCGGTCCCGGGCGGCCAGGCGCGTGCTACGGCGCATCCGGCCGGGGTGCCGGTGCCGGGCGCGGACGGCGGCTGACGACGTCCGCCTCAGACGGATGCCCGGGGCTGCGCCGGGCCGAGGAGGTGGACGGCGGTCTGTCCGGCGTGCGGGGCGAGCAGGCCCTGCAGTTCTTCCGCGGCGGTCTTCAGCAGCCCGGCGTCGCGGTCGGCGTGCAGGGTCTCCAGGAGGAAGGCGACCCGGGCGGAGTCCGCGGTGACCCGGGTGCGGTGGGCGTCGCGGTGGTTCCAGTGCCGGGTCAGGACGCCGGCGGCGTCCGCGTAGACGATCTCGCCGGGCCTGGGGTGCTCGACGGTCCCGGGCTCGCCGAGCGGGGTGAAGGACTCGGTGCCGTCCGCGTACCGGATGTCGACGTCACCGGTGACCCGGTCGAGGTCGAAGGCGCCGGCGGGCAGGCCGTGCCGTACGGAGACGGCGTTGTAGGAGTCGACGGCCGGGTTGATGCGGGGCAGCGAGCCCTGCTTGGCGAGGCGGCGGCCGAGGGCGTCGACGCTGGGGCGGACGCGGCGCGGGTTGGTGCCGAAGGCGCGGTAGGCGGTGTGCCAGGCCTCGATACGGGGGTCGGTCTCGTCGGCGGGCCGCCAGGTGCCGTCGGCGAGCCGCTGTTCCAGTTCCGCCAGCGCGGCGGCGGTGTGCGGCCAGGGCTCGTGGCCGCGCAGTCCGGTGGCGGTGACCAGGGCGACGAGGGTGCCGGGGAAGGCGTCGGCGACGGCGGGGGCGATGCGGAAGGCGGGCATGTGCGGTGTTTTCCGTTTCCTGCGGGCGGGGCGGGTCAGGGCTTCCAGGGGCCGATGCGGCCCAGGCGGCGGCGCTGCTCGCGGGCCGCGGACGGGTCGAGGCCCTGGGCGCGCGCGGTGAGGTGCTCGGCGACGGCGGTGCGGTGCTCGACGGGTTTGTGGTCGTCGTACTTGAACTTGGCGCGTACGTCCGTGACGTCGAGGCGCAGGCCACGGATGCCGGGCAGCATCCGGCCGTACGGCGGCCGGTCGACGGCGACGGGCGCGTGGTCGCCGTCCGGCTGGAAGTGGGCGAGCTGGCGGCGCAGCAGCGCGGCCTTGGCCTCGGGCTCGTCGACGATGTGGGCCAGGCAGGTGAACTGCACGGCGGTGTAGTAGCTGGTGGGGACGCCGTCGGTGGGCGGAGTGCCGGGCTGGGCGCGCCAGGGGCCGGGGACGAAGGCGTAGTCGCCGAAGACGGTGAAGGTGACGTTCGGGTCCTGCTCGATCGCCGTCCAGGCCGGGTTGGGCCGGGCGAGGTGGATCAGGAGGTGGCCGTCGCCGCCGGTGAAGTGGGTGGGGACGGCGACGGGTGGCCGGCCGGGCGGGCCGTTGACGCTCAGGATGCCGAAGTCGTGGCCCTCGGCGATCCAGGACTGCCATTCGGCCTCGTCCAGTCCGGCGTCCCAGGGGTGGATGAACATGCGGTTTCTCCTTGCGGGTGGGCCCCTGCGCTCAGGTCAGGGCGAGGAGGCCGACGGCGACGGCGGCCGCGCCCAGGCCGACGAGCTGACCGCGGTGGATGCGTTCGGCGAGCACCCCGCGGGCGAGCAGGACCGTGCCGGCCGGATAGAGGGCGGTGACCACGGCGACGACCGTGAGGTCCCCGCTGCGGGCGGCGAGCAGGAACAGCAGGTTCGCCACGGAGTCCAGCACGCCCGCGGCGGCGGACAGCGCGTAGGCGGGCCGCTCGGTGCCCAGCCTGCGGTGCAGCAGTCCCGCCGCGGTCAGGGTGACGGCCGAGGAGACCGCCCGGCCGGTGATCAGCGGGGCCACCCCGCTGCCGGACGGCGCCTGGTGCAGGAAGACCAGCTGGAGGGCGATCGCGGCACCCGCGCCGAACGCCAGCAGCAGCGCCGTGCTCGAAGGGCGCGCCGCGCCCGCGCCGTGGCCGGCGCTGACCAGCACCACCGCCACCAGCGCGAGCAGCAGACCGACCAGCCCGGCGGCGGTCAGATGCTCGCCCTGCAGCAGCCCCACCCCGACGGGCAGCGCCGCGGACACCAGGGCGGTCACGGGGGACAGCACGTCCATCGGCCCGATCGCCAGGGTGCGGTAGAGCAGGGCGAACGCGGCGGCCGAGGCGACCCCGGACGCCGCGCCCCAGCCGAGGGCGCCGGTGTCGAACGAGGCGCCGAGGAACGGCCACAGCAGCAGCTCGACCGCGAGCGAGGCCGGGGCCGCGACCATCACGGTCCGCAGCACATGGGCCTTGCGGGCGCCGAGGCCGCCGAGGAAGTCGGCGCATCCGTAGGCGAGGGAGCTGCCCAGAGCCAGCAGCAGAGCGATCACGGTTCTTCCCCTACAATCATTGGAACGACCAAACCGTACAACGAAACGACCACCCGGTGTCAACCGAACGACCGCGCGGTACATTGCGGTGGTCCCTCGCGAGGATGTGATCGGATGGCCGAGACGGCCGCAGCCCTGCAGGCGCTCGCGCGCAACGTCCGGGCGGCCCGCACCCGCGCCGGACTCTCCCTGGACGAACTCGGCCGGCGCGCCCAGGTCAGCAAGGGCGCCCTGGTCGGACTGGAGAAGGCCCAGGGCAATCCCAACTTCGCGACCCTGGTCCGGTTGGCCGACACTCTCGGTGTCTCGGTGTCCGCGCTGCTGGAGGGGCCGGCCGAGGGCCGCGTCCGCGTGGTCTCCGCCGACGCCGTGGCGCCCCTGTGGACCGGCGCGCGGGGCAGCGAGGCCCGGCTCATGCTGACCACGTCGGGACCGGCCCCCGTCGAGGTCTGGCGCTGGCGGCTGGAGCCGGGGGAGGAGTACCCCAGCCACCCCCACCAGTCCGGGGTCGTGGAGACCGTCAGTGTCACCGCGGGACGGATGACCCTGGTCGTCGACGGCACCGAGCACACCGTCGAGGCCGGCCAGACCGCCACCTTCGACGCCGACGCCCCGCACACCTACCGCGGCTCGGGCACCGGGACCTGCCACCTGATCATGACGGTCCAGCTGCCGCCCGGCCCGGCAGCGTGACGACGGCAAGCGTCCCCCGGCCCCTGCTCGCCACCCGCTTCTCGATGCTGTCCTACCTGCTGGAGGGGACCGGCCCGGTCGCACGCGGCCGCGCCGCCCGGCCGGTCACGGTGGCGGGGCGGCGCGGTCGGGTGGGCGTGGTCGCTCAGTCGGCCGGGTCGAGGACGACCGGCAGTTCGGCGAGGCCGCGGAAGGCCGGGAAGGGCACCTCCAGCCACCGCGGCCCGGCGGCGGGGTCGGCCAAGGCCATCCCGGGGAACCGGTCGAACAGTCGGGTGAGCGCCAGCTGCGTCTCCATCCGGGCCAGCGGGGCACCCAGGCAGTAGTGGCCGCCGTGCCCGAACCCGAGGTGGGCGTCCTGCGCGTTGCCCGGCCGCATCACGTCCAGCTCGTCGGGGCGGTCGAACTTCTGCGGATCGCGGTTGGCCGAGCTGATGGCGATCTGGACCAGGGCGCCCTTGGGGATCAGGGTCCCGCTGTACTCCACGTCCTCGGTGGCGTAGCGGAACGTCGCGCTCTCCACCGAGCCGTCGTAGCGCACCAGTTCCTCCACCGCCGCGCGGATCAGCTCCGGGTTCTCCCGCACGGCACGCAGCTGCGCGGGGTGCGAGAGCAGGTGGTGGACGGCGTTGCCGATGAGGTACGCGGTCGTCTTGTGACCGGCGAACATCAGCAGGAACGCCGTGGAGACCAGCTCGCTCTCGGTGAGCCCGTCGTCGTTGTCCCGGACCGCGATGAGCGCGCTCAGCAGATCGTCGCCCGGACGCTTTCGCTTGGCGGTGATGAGCTGCGTGAAGTACGCGTGCAGACCCTCCTCGGCCTCCTGCTGGGCCCTTTTGGCCTCCTCACCGAAACCGGTCTGCGCCACCGTGGTGGACAGGTGCTGCATCCGCGACCGGTCCTCGGGCGGCACGCCGAGCAGGTCGCAGATCACGATGATGGGCAGCGGGAAGGCGAACGCGGGGAGCAGGTCGAAGCGTTCCCGGGTCGGGCACGCGTCGAGCAGGCCCTGCACGATCTCCTCGATCCGCGGCCGCAGCGCCTCCACACGCCGGGGTGTGAACGCGGAGTTGGCCAGCCGGCGCAGCCGGGTGTGCTTCGGCGCGTCGGAGTTGAGCATGTTGTCGTCCAGCGCGACGGACGAGTCGCCGAAGATCCTCCGGTAGGCGTCCATCGCCCCGTACATGTCCTTGCTCAGCCGCGGATCCGACAGGGCGGCCCGCGCGTCGTCGTACCGGGTGATCAGGTACGTGTCGTTGCCGTGCGGCGGTCTCATGGGGCAGACGGGTGCCGCGCTGCGGAGCTGGGCGTAGACCGCGTGCGGATCGCGCCGGAACTCCGGGGTGCACCGCTCGGCTGCGGTGACGGCCTCTTGCGTGGTGGTCACGGACGACTCCTGAGGTCGAAGAGGGCTTGGGCGTTGCCGCCGAGGATGCGCTGCTGGGCGGCCGCGTCGACCGGCAGCTTCTCGATCAGGTGGATGGAGTCCTCCAGCGGCGCGGCCATCGGCGGTGAGTCGGTGCCGAACAGCATGCGTTCGGGGCCCAGCACTTCGGCGTTCAGGCTCAGGTGCGCCGCGCTGAACGGGCTGGTGTCGACGTACATGCGCCGCAGCGCTGCGGCCGGGTCGGCGGAGGGCGGCGGGGCCGCGGGGCCCTGCCGGGGTGCGGGCCGCTCCGCCGGGGGAGCGGCGGCCGCCCCCGGCGGGCCGGAGGGC
>NZ_JBEYXJ010000020.1:0-100689 GCF_040645015.1 Streptomyces sp. NPDC046881
ACGAGATCGGCATGGGCGACAACATCTGGCTCGGCGACCGCGACGCCGTCCGCACCCCCATGCAGTGGACACCCGACCGCAACGCCGGCTTCTCGACGTGCGACCCGGGACGCCTGTACCTGCCGACCATCATGGACCCGGTCTACGGCTACCAGGTCACCAACGTCGAGGCGTCGATGTCCTCGCCCTCGTCGCTGCTGCACTGGACCCGCCGCATGATCGAGATCCGCAAGCAGAACCCCGCCTTCGGTCTCGGCTCGTTCACGGAACTCCCGTCCTCCAACCCCGCGGTCCTGGCCTTCCTGCGCGAGTACGGCGACGACCTCGTGCTGTGCGTGAACAACTTCTCCCGCTTCGCCCAGCCCACCGAACTCGACCTGCGGACCTACGACGGCCGGCACCCGGTCGAGCTGATCGGCGGTGTGCGCTTCCCCGCGATCGGTGAACTGCCCTACCTGCTCACCCTGCAAGGCCACGGCTTCTACTGGTTCCGGCTCACCCGAGTCGCATCCCGCATCGGCCGCCGCCGCTGATCCGACGGCGCCGAGGAAAGGACGCGTCACCATGCCGAAGACCATCACTCCCCGACCGAGAACCGCCGTCGGCACAGACGGCCCGCTGGTCTCGCTCGGCGCGCTGCTGCGCGAGTGGTTGCCGAGGCAACGCTGGTTCGCGGGCAAGGACCGGCCCGTCACCGATCTGACGGTGCTGTCCGTGACCGAGCTGTTCCCGGGGTGCCTGCACCTGCTGGTGCACGCCTCGCACGTACCGGTGCCCACCCCGGGCGGCTCTCCCCCGCCCGGGGACTGCTACCAGCTGCTGCTGGGCCTGCGCCCGCACCTCGCCCCACGGCTGGAGCAGGCGTACATCGGGCGCGCCGAGGACGGCCCGATGGCCGGGCTCGCGGTGTACGACGCGCTGCACGACCCGCGCTCGGCGCACCTGCTGCTGGAGCGGCTGCGCCGGACCGGCACGGCGGGACGGCTGCGGTTCGAGGCGGACCCGGCGGCCCTGGTGCCCGGCGGGCTGCCGCCGCGGCTGCTGGACGCCGAGCAGTCCAACTCGTCGATCGTGTACGGCGACGCGTACATCCTGAAGCTCTTCCGCCGGATCCAGCCGGGCGTCAACCCGGACCTGGAGGTGCCGGCCGCGCTGGCCGCGCAGGGCTGCACCCGGGTGCCCGCGCCGGTGGCCTGGTTCACCACGACCGGCTCCCGCCCCGCCACCCTCGGTGTGCTCCAGCCGTTCCTGCCCGACGCCACCGACGGCTGGACGCTGGCGCTGCGCGCGCTGGCCGCGGGCGACGACTTCACCGCCGAGGCCCGTGCGCTGGGCCGGGCCATGGCCGAGGTGCACCTGGCGCTGGCCGAGGCCTTCCCGCCGGCCGGGCCGGGTGAGAACGGCCGTACGGCCGAGGCGATGTGCGCGCGGCTGGACGCCGCCGCGCACGCCGTGCCCGGGCTGCAGCCCTTCGTACCCGGCCTGAGGGCCGCGTTCGGGGCGCTCGCCACGTGCGACACCGGGCCGCCGGCCCAGCGCATCCACGGCGACCTGCACCTCGGTCAGGTGCTGCGGGCCGGCCGCGACTGGTTCGTCATCGACTTCGAGGGCGAGCCGTCCCGTCCGCTCGCCGAGCGGCGCGCCCCTCAGTCCCCGGTGCGGGACGTCGCCGGGATGCTTCGCTCCTTCGACTACGCGGCCCGGCAGCGCCGCCCCTGGCGACCCGAATGGGCGCGCCGCTGCCGGGAGGCGTTCTGCGCGGGCTACGCGGCCCGCGCCGGCTGGGATCCACGCAAGAAGCACGCGCTGCTGCGCGCGCACGAGACGGACAGGGCGGTCTACGAGGTGCTGTACGAAGCGAGACACCGGCCCGACTGGCTGCCGGTACCGATGGCGGCGATCAAGCGGCTCGCCGTGTGGGGAGGCTGACGCATGGCACTGAAGGACACCACCCGACCCGAGGCCGCCGGGCCCGAGGCGCCCGCGGCCGGGACCCTGGACCCCGCCGACCGCGGCCGGCTCCTGGCCGGCGCGCACCACGATCCGCACGCCCTGCTGGGCGCCCACCCGGTGCCGGACGGCACGCTGTTCCGGGCGCTGCGCCCGAACGCCCGGGCCGTGAGCGTCGTGGTCGACGGCAAGCGCACCGCGCTGCGGTCGGAGGGCGACGGACTGTTCGCCGCCGTCCTGCCCTGCACCCAGGTCCCGGCGTACACCCTGCTGGTGGCGTACGACGACGGCGAGCAGGAGGTGCACGACCCGTACCGCTTCCTGCCCGCCCTCGGCGAGCTGGACCTGCATCTGATCCGGGAGGGCCGGCACGAGCAGCTGTGGCGGGCGCTCGGCGCCGAGCCGATGGTCCACCAGGGCGTGGCCGGCACCCGCTTCACCGTGTGGGCGCCCAACGCCCAGGGCGTGCGGGTGGCCGGGGACTTCACGTACTGGGACGGCACCCAGTACCCGATGCGCTCGCTCGGCGCGTCCGGGGTGTGGGAGCTGTTCCTGCCCGGGATCGGCGAGGGCACCCGGTACAAGTTCGAGATCACCTCCCGGTACGGCCACCGCTTCCTGAAGGCGGACCCGATGGCGCGGGGCACGGAGGTGCCGCCGGACACCGCGTCGGTGGTGACGGCGTCGCGGTACGAGTGGGGTGACGCGGAGTGGATGGCGCACCGCGGTGACACCCCCGTGCACCAGGCGCCGTTCTCGGTGTACGAGGTGCATCTGCCGTCCTGGCGGCCGGGCCTGACGTACCGCGAGCTCGCCGAGGAGCTGCCCGCGTACGTGCGCGAGCTGGGCTTCACGCACGTGGAGCTGATGCCGGTGGCCGGGTACCCGTTCAGCGGCTCGTGGGGGTACCAGGTCACCTCGTACTACGCGCCGACGCCCCGGCTCGGCTCGCCGGACGACTTCCGGTACTTCGTGGACGCCTGTCACCGCGCCGGCCTCGGCGTGATCATGGACTGGGTGCCGGCGCACTTCCCGAAGGACGACTGGGCGCTGGCCCGGTTCGACGGGGACCCGCTGTACGAGCCCGGGAACGCCCTGCGGGCGGAGCACCCGGACTGGGGGACGTACGAGTTCGACTACGGCCGCACCGAGGTGCGCAACTTCCTCGTCGCCAACGCGGTGTACTGGTGCGAGGAGTTCCACATCGACGGGCTGCGCGTGGACGCCGTCGCCTCGATGCTCTACCTGGACTACTCGCGGGACTCCGGGCAGTGGGAGCCGAACGTGTTCGGCGGCCGGGAGGACCTGGACGCGGTGGCCTTCCTGCAGGAGATGAACGCCACCGTGTACCGGCGCTGCCCGGGCGTGGTGACCATCGCCGAGGAGTCCACCGCGTGGGACGGGGTGACCCGGCCGACGGACAGCGGCGGGCTCGGGTTCGGGCTGAAGTGGAACATGGGCTGGATGCACGACTCGCTGCAGTACATCCAGAAGGAGCCGGTGCACCGCAAGTACCACCACAACGAGATGACGTTCTCGATGGTGTACGCCTACAGCGAGAACTACGTCCTGCCCATCTCCCACGACGAGGTGGTGCACGGCAAGCAGGCGCTGGTGTCGAAGATGCCCGGCGACTGGTGGCAGCGGCGCGCCAACCACCGGGCGTACCTCGGCTTCATGTGGGCCCATCCGGGCAAACAGCTGTTGTTCATGGGGCAGGAGTTCGCCCAGGGGGCCGAGTGGTCCCATGAGCACGGTCCGGAGTGGTGGCTGCTCGGCGACGACTACCACTCCGCCGGCGACCACCGGGGCGTGCAGGACCTGGTGCGCGATCTGAACACGGTGTACCGGGCGACGCCGGCGCTGTGGCAGCGGGACACCGACCCGGGCGGTTTCCGGTGGGTGCTGTGCGACGCGGCGGAGGACAACGTCCTGGCGTTCCTGCGGTTCGACGCCGACGGCGGCCCGCTGCTGGCCGTGTCGAACTTCTCCCCCGTGGTCCGGCAGGACTACCGCCTGTGGGTCCCGGACGGGTTCCCCGCCTGGCAGGAGGCGCTGAACACGGACGACGTCCGCTACGGCGGCGGCGGTGTCGGCGCCGGCGGGCCGGTCGGGCCCGAGGACGGGTGCCTGAGGCTGACCCTTCCGCCGCTCGCCACTGTCTGGATGGTGCCGGTGCGCTGAAAGGCGCAGGTGTCGGGGGCCGTCCGGGGGGCAGTCGTGGGTCGTACAGATCCCACTACTGCCCCTCGCGGCATGGACAGAAGGGCGGCACCAGGTGCGCACCGTCGGAGTGGAGGAGGAACTCCTTCTGGTCGATCCGGACAGCGGAGACCCGAAGGCGCTGGCGGCGGCCGTCCTCGCCCGTGCCGCCCAGGACGATCCCGGGCAGGACGTGTTCGAGAAGGAGCTGTTCGGGCAGATGCTGGAGTTCGCCACGCATCCGCAGTCGGACATGGCGGCCCTCGGCGACGAGATCGTCCGCTGCCGCAAGGAGGCGGCCCGGCACGCGGGGCAGATCGGCTGCGGGGTCGCCGCGCTGGCCACCTCCCCGCTGCCGGTCAGCCCCGCCCTGAGCGTGAACGAGCGGTACCAGTGGCTGGCCGAGCGGTTCGGGATACCCACCTGGGAACAACTGGTCTGCGGCTGTCATGTGCATGTTTCGGTGGAGTCCGACGAGGAGGGTGTCGCGGTCCTGGACCGGCTCCGCCCGTGGCTTCCGGTGCTGCGGGCGATGAGTGCGAACTCCCCGTTCTGGCAGGGCCGCAACACCGGGTACGCCAGCTACCGCAGCCGGGTGTGGAACCGGTGGCCCTCGGCCGGGCCGACCGAGCTGTTCGGGTCCGCCGAGGAGTACCACCGGCGCGTGACCGAGATGGTGGCCACCGGGGTCATCCTGGACGAGGCCATGGCCTACTTCGACGCGCGGCTGTCGGCCCGCTACCCGACGGTGGAGCTCCGGGTGGCGGACGTGTGCCTGGGCGCGGAGAGCGCCGTACTGATCGCGACGCTCGCCCGCGCGCTCGTGGAGACGACCGCGCAGGAGTGGCGGGCCGGCCGGCCCGCGCCCGATCCCGGGGTGAGCCTGCTGCGGCTGGCCGACTGGCAGGCCGCGCGCTACGGCCTCGAGGAGGACCTCCTCGACCCGGTCACCCTGCGGCCCCGGCCCGCCCCGCTGGTGCTGCGCTCCCTGCTGGAGTACACCGGGGACGCGCTCACCGCGAGCGGCGACGCGGAACGGGCCGAGCGGGCCGTCGGGGAACTGCTGCGGACGGGCAACGGCGCACGCGAGCAGCGCGGGCTGCTCGAGCGCACCGGCAGCCTGCGGGACGTCGTCACCGAGTGCGTGCGGCGCACGCAGGGCTGAACGTCCCGCTCCCGGCTGCTCAGAGGATCAGGACCAGGGCGTAGACCAGGAAGAACGCGGCGATCAGGATCACGAGGGCCAGGATCAGGGTCAGCGGGCCCTTCGCCCAGCCCTTCGTCGGATTGTGCGTCTCCCGGGGCCCGGCCTCGGGCATGCTGCTCTCGGCGGGCGGTGTCTCGCCGGGCGGGACACCGCCGCCGGGCTCCAGCCCGGTGCTGCGTTCGGGCTCCGGATCGGGGTTCACATGACTCATGCCTCCCGAGTCCCCAGGACACGCCCACATCATCAGCCGATCACGATTCCTCGTTCCCGTCACCGAACGCGCTTACCTGGGCTACATTCGAGCACCGCCGACACCGAGCCGTTCGGCGGAGTCACCCTCCGTACAACAGGAGCAGCGCATGCGGGACGTCGCCCTCGCTCCAGCCGTTGCCCGGCCGCTCACGGGCGGCCTCGCCGACAGCGTCTTCGAGCGGGCGGACCTCGATCCGACACTTCCGGCGCTGGCGCGCCGCGCCGGGCCGCCCGCGACCGGGTGGGAGGAGGTGACGGCGGTCGAGCTGCGGGACGAGGTGGTCGACCTGGCCAAGGGCCTGATCGCCGCCGGGATCTCGCCCGGCCACCGGGTGGCCCTGATGGCCCGCACCCGCTACGAGTGGACGGTGCTGGCGCACGCGCTGTGGACCGTGGGCGCCGAGGTGGTGCCGATCCATCCGGCCTCCGCACGCGACCAGGTGGAGTGGATCCTGCGGGACGCCGGCTGTGTGGCCGTGGTCGTGGAGGACGAGCAGGGCGTCATGACCGTCGGCACCGTGTGCACCCGGCTGCCGCGGCTGCGGCACGTCTGGCAGCTGGACGCGGGGGCCCTGGCCGACCTCGCGGAGCGCGGGGCGGTGGTGCCGTACACCACCGTGGAGTCGCTGCGCCGGATCGTGCTGCCGGACTCCACCGCGGCCATCGTCTACACCTCCGGCTCCTCGGGCCGCCCGATGGGCTGCGCGCTCAGCCACCGCAACCTGGCCTACCCGTGCGACACCCTGCTGGCCGGCTGGGCGCACACGGCGGCCCCGCCGGGCGAGCAGCCGTCCGTGCTGGCCTTCCTGCCGTTCTCGCACGTCTACGGCATCATGATCATGCTGATGTGCGTGCGCGGCGGAGTGCTGATGGGGCACGAGCCGGAACTGACCGGGACGGCGCTGGTCTCGGCCCTGACCACGTTCCGGCCGACGTACCTGTACGGCGTGCCGTCGGTGTTCGAGAAGCTTTACAAGAGCTTCCTGCACACCGCCCAACAGACGGGTCGGGACGCCGTGTTCGAGCGGGCGGCGCAGACCGCGCGGGAGTACGCCGCGGCCGAGGAGCGCCGCCGGCTGGGCACCGGGCCGGGTCCCGGTCTGGAGCTGAGGCTGCAACACGCCCTGTACGAGCGGACGGTGTACCGCAGGCTGCGGGCGGCGCTCGGCGGCCGGGTGGTGCGCGGCACCTCCGGCGGCAGCGGGCTCGACCGCGAACTGGGCCTGTTCTACGAGGGCATCGGCGTGTTCGTGCACGACGGCTACGGGCTCACCGAGTCCTCCGGCGGGATCACCATGCAGCCGCTGGGCCGGGAGAGGTCCGGGACCGTGGGCCGCCCGCTGCCGGGCACCGAGATCCAGGTGGCCGACGACGGGGAGATCCTGGTGCGCGGCCCGTCGGTGTTCCAGGGCTACATCAGCGACGAGCAGGCGACCCGGGCCGCACTGCGCGGCGGCTGGCTGGCCACCGGGGACATCGGGCGGCTGGACGGCGACGGCTATCTGACGATCACCGGGCGCAAGAAGGACATCATCGTCACCAGCGGCGGCAAGAGCGTGGCGCCGGCCCTGCTGGAGCAGCGGCTGCGGATGCATCCCCTGGTCCACCAGGCCGTGGTGATCGGCGACAACCGGCCGTGCGTGGGCGCGCTGATCACCCTGGACCCGGAGTTCCTCGCGCACTGGCGGGCCGCCCTCGCGCTCCAGGGCGACAGCCCGAGCCGGGAGACCCGCGAGGAGAACGCGCTGCGGGAGGAGATCGCGCGGGCCGTGGCCTCCGCCAACAGCGCGGTGTCCCGCGCGGAGTCCATCAGGGTCTACCGTGTCCTGCAGGAACCGTTCGCACCGGACAACGGGTTGCTCACCCCGTCCATGAAGCTGCGCCGGGACGCCGTCGTACGGCACTACGCGGCCGAGATCGAGGCGATGTACCAGGCGCGCTCCCGGTCGCGGCCGGGTCCGCCGGAGCCGGCCGAGTGGGACGAACCGGACGACGTCTTCCGCTGAGGGGTGCACCGTACGGACGGCCGGTCCGAGGGGAGACGGATAGCCTGCGCGGCTGGGGGAACCCGCAGCGCAGCAAGAGATCAGCAACGACGACCGTCCTGGTCGCAGGGACCGACCCCGGCCCCTGTCCGGCCGGGACCGGGGAATGCGAGATGGTGACGGAGCCGCGCTGGGACGACACTCCACCCTCGGAGGAGAAGTACGAGCGTACGTTCTCCTTCCCGGGTGAGCTGCGCAACGTCACGGGTGCGCGGCTCGCGGCGGAGGATTTCCTCCGCGCGCTCGCCCGGGAGGCACCTCCGGGCGCGCACGAGTACTGGGACGACATCCTGCTGGTCGTCACCGAACTGGCCGCGAACGCGATCCAGTACGCACCCGGTCCGTTCGACCTGCGGATGCGCCGCACGTTCGACGGGGTGCACGTGACGATGCGGGACACGAGCACGACGAAGCCGGAGCCACGGCCGTTCCACCCGCGTACCGGCGGGGGCGGCATCGGCTGGCACCTGGTGCACACGCTGTGCACCCAGGTCAGCGTCGTGGTGCATGAGCGGGGCAAGGACATCCACGCGTTCCTGCCCTGGTGAACATGTTCGACGTGTAGGTGTGCGCCAGCCGGTTACTCCGCCTTCCAGTGGGGGCATGCTGGTCCCCACGCGTTCGTCTGCCTGCCGTACCCAGTCGGCGGAACGGCTGGAGGCACGGTGGTATCGGAGTCGGCTGAGCGATCCAGGGCATGCGAACGGCGTTCGAGTCGGACCGCCTGGAGCCGCAGAAAGGGATGGACACCGTGACACGACCCAGGATCCTGGTGGTTGGCGCAGGCTTCGCCGGAGTCGAGTGCGTCCGCCGCCTGGAGCGGAAGCTCGCCCCCGACGAGGCCGACGTCACGCTGGTGACGCCGTTCGCCTACCAGCTCTACCTGCCGTTGCTGCCCCAGGTCGCCTCCGGCGTGCTCACGCCGCAGTCGATCGCCGTGTCGCTGCGCCGCAGCAAGAAGTACCGCACCCGGATCATCCCGGGCGGTGCGATCGGCGTGGACCTGAAGGCGAAGGTGTGCGTCGTCCGCACCATCACCGACAAGATCGTCAACGAGCCCTACGACTACATCGTGCTGGCACCGGGCAGCGTGACCCGCACCTTCGACATCCCGGGCCTGACCGAGCACGCCTTCGGGATGAAGACGCTCGCCGAGGCCGCCTACATCCGCGACCACGTCATCTCGCAGCTCGACCTGGCGGACGCCAGCGACGACCCGGCCGAGCGGGCGGCGCGGCTGCAGTTCGTGGTGGTCGGCGGCGGCTACGCGGGCACCGAGACCGCGGCCTGCCTGCAGCGGCTGACGCACGCGGCCGTGCAGCGCTATCCCCGGCTCGACCCGGGCCTGATCAAGTGGCACCTGATCGACATCGCGCCCAAACTCATGCCGGAGCTGGGCGACAAGCTCGGCCGCAGCGCGCAGGAGATCCTCAAGCGCCGTGGCATCGAGGTCTCGCTGGGCGTCTCCATCGACAAGGCCGGTCCGGAGGAGGTCACCTTCACCGACGGCCGGGTGGTGCCCACGCACACCCTGATCTGGACGGCAGGTGTGGTCGCCAGCCCGCTCATGGCCACGCTCGGCGCCGAGACGGTCAAGGGCCGGCTGGCGGTCACCGCGGAGATGTGCCTGCCGGGCTACGACGGGGTGTTCGCGCTCGGCGACTCGGCGGCCGTGCCGGACCTGGCCAAGGGGCAGGAGGGCGCGGTCTGCCCGCCCACCGCGCAGCACGCGATGCGGCAGGGCAGGAAGGTCGGCGACAACGTCATCGCGGCGCTGCGGGGCCAGCCGCTGCAGCCCTACGTGCACAAGGACCTGGGGCTCGTCGTCGACCTCGGCGGCAAGGACGCGGTGTCCAAGCCGCTGGGCATCGAGCTGCGCGGGCTGCCCGCCCAGGCGGTGGCCCGCGGCTACCACTGGTCGGCGCTGCGCACCAACGTCGCCAAGACCCGGGTGATGACCAACTGGCTGCTGAACGCGATCGCCGGGGACGACTTCGTGCGCACCGGCTTCCAGGCCCGCAAGCCCGCCCGGCTGAAGGACTTCGAGTACACCGACTCGTACCTGACACCGGAACAGGTACGGGCCCGGGTGGAGGGCGCGGGCGTCGACCAGCCGTGATGTGACGCAGATCACCGGGAGGCCGCCGATCATTCCGCACCGGACCGGCGGTCTCTTGGTGTGATCAGGAAACGTCACACGGAGGGACACCCGGCATGACCGTGAAGGGCCCGGCGAGCTACTTCCCGTCGATCGAGAAGACGTACGGCCGCCCCGTCGGCGAGTGGCAGGAGCTGATCCGCTCCTCGCCGCTGACCAAGCACATGGAGCTCGTCGCCTGGCTCAAGTCCGCGCACGGGCTCGGCCACGGGCACGCGAACGCGCTGGTGGCCGCCACCCTGGCCGAGGGCCGGTAGTCCGGACCCACGTGCGATGCTGGGGTCGTAGATCGATCACCGGCAGGGAGAGAGCACGGCGGCGTGAGGGCAGCGGCACGGTCGGGACGGGTACGGATGTGGGACCGGCTGGCGGCCTCGGACCCCGGACTGCTCCGGCTCACCGCGGGCCTGCGCACGGTCGCCGCCATCGCCCTGACCCTCGCGGTCCTCGCCGCGCTGCGCGTCCCGGTGCCCCAGCTGGTCGCCGGGGCCATGGCGGCGATGGTCGCCACCTTCGCCATCCGGGAGAAGCAGCGCGGTCCGCAGGCCGTCACGCTCGCCCTGGGACTGCCGGTGGCGCTGGCCTCGGTGTCGCTGGGCGCGCTGCTCAGCCACCGTGTGGTCGCCGGGGACCTGTTCTTCGTCGTCCTCATCTTCTGCGCCGTCTACGGCCGCCGGTTCGGCGACCGCGGCACGGCGCTGGGGCTGATCGGTTTCCAGGTCTACTTCCTGTCGCTGTTCGTCGGCGCGACCGTGTCCGCGCTGCCCCCGCTGTACGGGGTGATCTGCGTGGCGTTCGGATGCAGCGCCGCCGCCCGGTTCGTGCTGCTGCCGCAGACCCCGGCGGGCACCCTGGACCGGCTGCGGCGGGCCTTCCGCGCCCGGCTCGCCCAGCTGATCGCCACCCAGGCCGAGTTGCTGGACGCCGGTCCGAACGAGGCGGAGAAGCTGCTGGAGGACCTGCGCACCGGCACCGCGCGGCTGCACGAGACGGCGCTGATGATCCAGGGCCGGCTGGAGGACGGCACCTCGGACCCGGCGGTGGCCCGGCTGCTCCAGCGCCGGATCGCGGACGCCGAGATCGCCGCCGAGCGGCTGGGACTGCTGCTGCTCACCGCGCGCAGCGCCCGGCGGACCGACACCCTCACCCTGCATCTGCCGGGCGCCCCGCTGCCCTCCGGGGGCGAGCTGCCGGTGCGGGACGAGGCGTCGGCCGCGCTGCACCGGGATCTGCAGGCGCTGCGGCTTCTGATGCTGCGGCCGGCCGGGGAGGCCTCGGGGACCGCGCTCGCCCAGGTGCGCAACCGGCTGCTCGGCTACCGCGAGGAGGAGAACCTGCCGGCGGCCTCCCCGGCCGTGCAGGACGTCTTCCGGGGCCTCGGCGAGGCCGCCCGGGCCGCGCTGGGTCTGCGGGTCGCCCTGGACGGACCGCAGGACGAGTCCGACGACACCCCGGCCACCGCCCGGTCACGCGAGGAGCTGGACGCCGAGGACACCGCGATCGAGATCAGCGAGGAGAGCGAACCGGAGGAGCCCCAGCCGGCCGGTCTGCAACGCCCCACCACCCGGGCCGCCCTCCAGGTGGCGGTGGGCTCCTCGCTGGCCATCGTTGGCGGCGAACTGCTGTCCAGCCAGCGCTGGTACTGGGCGGTGCTGACCTGCTGGATCGTGTTCATCAACACCGCGTCCACCGGCGAGATCCTGGTGAAGGGCTACCGGCGGCTGCTGGGCACGGTGCTGGGCGTGGTGGCCGGTATCGGGCTGGCCGCGCTGGTCGGGCACCACACGTGGACGGCGTTCGCGCTGGTGCTGCTGTTCATCTTCGCGATGTTCTACACCGCGCCCCTGTCGTACACGCTGATGTCGTTCTTCGTGACGGCCATGCTGGGGCTGCTCTACACGCTGCTGAACACCTACAGCCTGTCGGTGCTGGTGATGCGGATCGAGGAGACGGCGCTCGGCGCGGCCTGCGGGGTGATCGCCGCGGCGGTGGTGCTGCCGATCCACACCGACCGCCGTACCAACGACCTGCTCGTGGCGGTCCTGGACCGGCTGGCCGACGTCACGCGGGGCGCCGTCGACCAGCTGAGCGGCGGGACGGGCGGCGATCTGGTGGAGGAGGCGCGCGAACTGGACCAGGCGCTGGCCGACCTGCGCGCGGCCACCCAGCCGCTGACCCATCCGATCACCCCGCTGCGCACGCGCCGGAACACGGCCCGGTACGTGGTGGCCCTGCTGGAGACCTGCGCCTACCACGGGCGGTCCCTGGCGGCCACGGCCGAGCTGCTGCCGACGCATCCGGCGATCGCGGCGGATCCGCGGCTGCGCGGGGCGTGCGGGCGGATCGTGCACAACATCGAGGCGATCGCCGCGCACGTCACGGACCCGCGGTCCACCGCGGAGATCGAAACCGGCCCCAGCATCGCGTCGATGCTGGGGCCGGGCACCCTGCGCACCCCGCGCTACGGCCGGGTCACCGACCGGGTGCTGCGCCATCTGCAGCGGCTGGACGAGGCCGTCTCGGGCCTCGCCCGGCCGCTGGGCGTGGCCGGCGGGCCGGCGCAGCCCAGGAGCTGACCGCTCACCGCTGGTCGGTGCCGCCGGCGCGGCGGCTGCCGAGCACCTCGTCGCGGACGCGGGCGCAGCTGCGGCTGATCAGCCGGGAGACGTGCATCTGGGAGATGCCGAGCCGGTCGGCGATACGGCTCTGCGTCATGTCCTCGAAGAAACGCATGTAGAGGATGGCCCGCTCCCGCTCGGGCAGCCGGCGCAGCCCTTCCTTGGCGGCCTCGCGGTCGACCACGACGTCGTAGGAGGTGTCCGTCTCGCCGAGGGTGTCGGCGAGGCTGTAGCCGTCGTCGCCGGCGGACAGCTCGGCGTCCAGCGAAAGGGTGCTGAAGCTCTCCAGCGCCTCCATGCCGGCGCTCACCTCCTCCTCGGTGAGTCCGGTGTGGGCGGCGATGTCGGCGACGGTGGGCTCGGGGCTCCCGGGGTTCTGGGTGAGTTCGCGTCGGGCCACCCGCACCCGGTTGCGCAGCTCCTGCACCCGGCGCGGCACCCGCAGGGCCCACATCCGGTCGCGGAAGTGGCGCTTGACCTCTCCGGTGATGGTCGGCACGGCATAGCTCTCGAAGGCCCCGCGCGAGGGGTCGAAGCGGTCGATGGCCTTCACGAGGCCGAGGGCGGCCACCTGGCGCAGGTCCTCGACGGACTCGCCGCGGTCGCGGAAGCGGCCGGCGATCCGGTGCGCCATGGGCAGCCAGGCGGTGACGAGTTCGTCGCGTACGGCATCCCGCTCAGGACCGTCGTCCAGTTCCGCCAGCCGGGCGAACAGCTCCGCGGTGTCGGGGGCGTCGTCATGGTTCCGCCGGGTGGGGGCCGCGGCGCCGTCGGCGGTGGGGGCGGCCGTGCCGGGACGGCTTGTCGACATGTCGGTCAGCATGCGGAATCGCTCCTGAACGTGGTTTCAGGGCACGGCCGGAACAAAGGTTCCGGGTCTCGGCCCGAACGGTGGTGTCAGGGTTTTCGCCGCGGGGTAGCCACCTGGGCCGCCGGACGGGGCCCAGGCAACGGGTGTCTTCCCCGCTGGGCGCGCGCCTCCGGTCCGAAGCACGAGATTCCGTCTGCCCCTCGCCCCCGCGGGCAAACGCCGCTGAGCGGAACTTCGGAAACCGCTTCAGTGCAGCGGTACGACGGCGGTGATGCACTTGCCGCCGCGGGGCAGCTCCGCCACCCGGACGTCCCGGGCCAGCCGGCACACGATGGGCCAGCCGCGGCCGCCGGGCCGGGCGGAGGCGTGCTCGTCGCCGGCGCGGGCGGCCACGGGCAGGTCGTCGCTGCGGTCGCTCACCGAGACGCGGACCCCGCCGGAGTCGACGTCGACGTCGAAGCCGGTGATGCCGCCGCCGTGCAGCAGTGCGTTGGTGGTCAGTTCCGAGGTCACCAGCAGGGCGTCCGCGACGGTCTCGGGCGCGCACGGCAGCGCGCGGGCCCGGCACCGCTCGGTCATGACCCGCTCCACCGTTCTGCGGGCGTCGGCCGGCCGGCACGGCACCCGGCGGCGAGCCTCCGGCAGGACGGCGGTGGGGCTGGTGCGGTGGTTGTCGAGCATCCCTTCCTCCCCTGACGGTGCCCGGATTGCAAGGTTCTCTCCTCTTTCGGCTGACCCTTCAGGGCTCTGTCAAACACCCTGGGTGCCGGTGTCATCACGACGGGGCGGGCGGGTACCCGCTCCCCATGACGGATGTGGTGGACGCGGACGAGTTGTTGCGGCGGATCCGGCGGGGCCGGGAGCACGCGGCGGAGGAGGAGCGGGCCTGGCGTGAGCGGGCCCTGAGTCTGACGGCGACGGATCCGGAGGGCGCACGGGAGGCGACGGACCGGGCCCGGACGTACGAGGTGGTGCTGCGGGTGCTGGAGGAGATCGTCTCGCCGGGCGGGGGCCCGGTGCGGGCGGATGGGGTGAAACAGGTCACTTGACCCGGTTTCGGTTACCCAAAAGTACGACAGATGGTTTACTGTTCATCCATACGTGACGCGGAGCGGCGCGGAACCTCCCTTCCTCCCTCCTGACGTCACCGCATACGGCCCTGGCTGGTCTCCCCCGTCCAGCCAGGGCTTTTTTCTGCCCGAAACGCGACACGCAGACGGATGCCCACCGCGTCAAGGTGCTCGGGGCGCCCATAGCGGCTGAAATGGGAGGGAACACCGCATCCCCACCGCAACCGCCGCCGGCGAGGAGCCCCGCGCCATGACCAAAGCGATCAAACTGCTCACCGCCCTCCCCCAGGCGCAGCGCGAGCGCCTGATGGAGCTGGCCAAGGAGGTGTCCTTCCGGGAGGACACCCGGATCTTCGAGGCGGGCGGCACCGCCGACCGGTTCTGGGTGATCCGCTCCGGCGCGGTCCACCTGGACCAGCAGGTCACCTCCCGGCAGCGGGTGACTGTTGCCTCGCTCGGCGCGGGCGACCTGCTCGGCTGGTCCTGGCTGTTCCCGCCGTACCAGTGGGACTTCGGAGCGGTGGCCTTCACCGACGTACGAGCCTACGAGTTCGACGGGCCGTCGGTGCTCGGGCTGTGCGTGGAGGATCCGCTGCTCGGGCTCTCGCTCGTCCGCACGGTGGCCGAGGTCCTCGCCAGCCGGCTGGAGACGACCCGCGGAAAGCTGATGGAGCAGTACACGATGCGGCGGCGCAGCGGCCCGCTGTAGGCCGTCAGATCCGGTAGCGGCGCAGCGCCGGGACGGCGGCGGCCAGGGCCAGCATCAGCACGACCACCAGGGCGCCGCCGCCCGCGACCGCGGCCCGCGGTCCGAACACCGAGCCGGCGGTGCCGTGCAGCACGTCCGCCAGCCGCGGCCCGCCCGCGACGACCACCGTGAAGACCCCCTGCATCCGGCCGCGCATCTCGTCGGTCGCGGCCGACAGCAGGATGGCGCCGCGGAACACCATCGAGACCATGTCGGCGACGCCGGCCGCGGCGAGGAAGGCCACGGCGACCCAGAGGTTCCCGCTCAGCCCGAACCCCGCGACGGCCACGCCCCAGCCGACGACCGCCCCGATCACCATCCAGCCGTGCCGGCGGGCCCGCGAGAACACGCCGGAGAACAGCCCGCCGAGCACCGCGCCGACCGGGATGCCGGCGAACAGCACACCGAGCGCGAGCCCCTCGCCGTAGGAGCCGTACGTCTGCGCGGCCAGCTGCGGGAACAGGGCGCGGGGCATGCCGAACACCATGGCGACGATGTCGGCGAGGAAGGACAGCAGCAGCACCTTATGGCGGGAGATGTAGCGGAACCCGGCGGCGATCTCGCGCAGGCCGGCGCGGCGGGCGGTCTCGCCGAGCGGCGGCAGCGCGGGCAGCCGGACGACGGCCCACACCGTGACGCACAGGGCCAGCGCGTCGATCAGGTACAGCTCGGGCAGCCCGATGACCGGGATGAGCACACCGGCGAGCAGGGGGCCGGCCACCAGGCCGGTCTGCATCACCGTCGAGCCCAGCGCGTTCGCGGCCGCCAGCTGCTCCGCGGGGACCAGGCGGGCGATGGAGGCGGTGCGGGCCGGGGCGTTGAGGCCGAAGAAGGCCTGCTGGAGCGCGAGCAGCACCATGAGCACCACGACGGACTCCAGCCCGGTGACGGCCTGCGCCCAGAACAGCAGCGAGGTCACCGCGATACCGCTGTTGGTGACCAGCAGCAGCTTGCGGCGGTCGACGGTGTCGGCGACCGCCCCGCCCCACAGCGCGAAGGCCACCATCGGCAGCAGGCCCGCGAGGCTGGCGTAGCCGACCCAGGCGGAGGAGTGCGTGATGTCGTAGATCTGCTTGGGTACGGCGACGGCGGTGAGCTGGCTGCCGACGGCGGTGACGATGGTCGACGACCACAGGCGCCGGTAGGCGGGGATGCGCAGCGGACGGGTGTCCATCGCCCAGCGGCGCCAGCCGCGCCCGGGCGGCTCCGCGGCCGCTGACGCTTCGGTGTCGGTCTCGGTGCTGCTGCTCTCGGTCGCGTCCACGGATGTCCTGGTTGCTCGATACATCTTTTCTCTTCGAGAGCCTAACTATTCCAGGGACACCTGTGCACACGGAACTCCTTCGGCTCAGGCCCCGGCGACCAGGGTCGCGCCCAGGGCCAGCATGGTGGCGGCGACCAGACCATCCAGTACCCGCCAGGCGCCCGGCCGGGCCAGGAACCGGCCGAGCAGCCCGGCGCCGAAGCCGAGCGCGGCGAACCAGCACAGGCTGGCGAGCGCGGCGCCGAGTCCGAAGGTCCAGCGCAGCGGTCCCCGGTCGGCGGCCAGGGAGCCGAGCAGGAACACGGTGTCCAGGTAGACGTGCGGGTTCAGCCAGGTCATCGCCAGACAGGTGAGCACCGCCCGGCGGCGCGAGCCGGCCGCCTCGCCCTCCGCGCGCAGCCCGGCGCCGGGCCTGAGCACCCGGCGGACGGCCAGGGCGCCGTAGCCGAGCAGGAAGGCGCCGCCCACGATCCCGACCGCCCGGAGCGCGCCCGGCCAGGCCACCACCACCGCGCCGACCCCGCCGACGCCGAGCGCGATGAGCAGCGCGTCGGACAGGGCGCAGATGGCGACCACGGCGAGGACGGCGTCCCGGCGCACCCCCTGCCGGAGGACGAAGGCGTTCTGCGCGCCGATGGCGACGATCAGGGACAGGCCGGTGCCGAATCCGGCAGCCGCGGTGGTGAGGGCGTGGTTCATGCCGTCGACGCTAGAAAAGCGCTGCTCACAAGTACAGCTAAAGATTTTTACGTACCATTAGCGCTCATGATGTCAGAGCTGCCCCTGGAACAGGTGCGGACCTTGCTGGCCGTGGTGGACGAGGGCACCTTCGACGCGGCCGCCGCCGCGCTGCACGTGACGCCGTCGGCGGTCAGCCAGCGGGTCAAGGCCCTCGAACAGCGCACCGGCCGGGTGCTGCTCCAGCGCACCAAACCGGTGCGGCCCACGGAGTCCGGCGCGGTGCTGGTGCGGTACGCCCGGCAGCTCGCCCGGCTGGAGCGGGACGCCTGGGGCGAGCTGGGGCTGAGCGGCAGCGGGGAGCCGACGCGGGTCTCGGTCGCGGTCAACGCGGACTCGCTCGCGACCTGGTTCCTGCCGGCCCTGACCCGGGTGCCGGGCCTCTGCTTCGAACTGCACCGGGAGGACGAAGACCACACGGCGGCGCTGCTGCGCGAGGGCCTGGTGATGGCCGCCGTGACCTCCTCGCCGGACCCGGTGCCCGGCTGCACCGTCCGTCCGCTCGGCCGGATGCGCTACCTGCCGGTGGCCGCCCCCGGGTTCGCCGCGGCCCATGTGGCGGGGCGGCCTTTGCCGGAGGCGCTGTCCCGGGCGCCCGTGGTGGCCTTCGACCGCAAGGACGACTTCCAGGACGGCTTCGCCCGCCGGCTCGGTCTGGGCTCCGCGGGTCCGTTCCGGCACCACGTGCCCACCTCGGAGGGGTTCCTGGACGCGGTCGCCGCCGGGCTCGGCTGGGGCATGGTCCCCGAGGTGCAGGCCGGGCCGCTGCTGGAGCAGGGGCGGCTGGCGGTGCTCGTCCCCGGCGAGTGGGTGGACGTCACCCTCCACTGGCAGCAGTGGAGACTCGACTCCCCCGCACTGGCGGCCCTGGCCGAGGCGGTGGCCGAGACGGCGGCGCGGGCGCTGCGCGCCTGACCGGCCTGCGCGTTCGGGCACTGCGTCCCGCAGCGCCCCTCACCCGTCACCCGTCACCTCGTGCCCATCGCCCGGCAACCTGTCACATGACGGGCGCCCGGCGGGGTCTGGCGGAGTACCGTGGTCGCGCGGTGGCCCGGTGGTCGCCGGGCGGGCGGGCCGGCCCGTCCGAACTGCCCGCCGCCGGTACCCGGTCGGGTGGTCCGGTGCTCTTCGCGCCCTGCTCCCCGGCCTGTTGACCGGGTACGGCCCCCACCGGGGCGACCGGTCCCGCGCTCCTCTTCCCGATCCCCCGCCGGTTGAGCCGTTTCACTGCGCCGCGACCGGTCACCCGAATGCGGAGACCGCATGCGGAACGCATTCGACAGGACACGGACGACTTCGATCCGAACCAGGAGACTCCCATGGACAACTGGCGCGAGCATGCCGCGTGCCGCCACGAGGACCCCGACCTCTTCTTCCCGATCGGCACCACCGGGCCGGCGCAGGTGCAGACCCAGCAGGCCAAGGCGGTGTGCGGGCGCTGCCCGGTCCGGGAGCAGTGCCTGGACTGGGCGCTGGACACGGCCCAGAGCATCGGCGTCTGGGGCGGTACGACGGAGCTGGAGCGCCGGGCGCTCAGGCGCCGCGCCCGCTCCCGGCCGCGCTCCGGCTGACCGGCGGCCCGGGGGGCTCAGCGTCCACCGCGGCGCAGGGTCCCCCACTCCCGTTCCTGCCGTGCCACCTCGTCCCGGGCCGCGTCGATCACCTCGTCGGCGATCCAGCACAGCGGCTCGACGTCGGCCACGAGCGGCTCGTTGTCGGGGCCCCGGCCCGTCTCCCGGCCCGTCAGGAGCCAGGGGCGGACGCCGGGGCCCTTGTCGTGCGGCAGGTGCGCGTAGTCGTACAGGCGGCGGGCCACCCACAGCTCGACCGACCGATCCTGCCACCATTCCTCCACGTCGAGCGGGTTGGCGGACAGTCCGGGCATGGGGACACCGGTCAGTTCGTCGATGCTGGAGACCTTGTCGAGGTCGACGCCGGGCCCTTTGGACCAGCGCACGTACAGGCTCCGCCGCCGTTCCAGCAGCCGGGCCACCTCCGAGAGCGTGGCCAGGACCGGCAGGTTCTCCGGTGCGCTCATGACATGACCTCCCTGTGCTGCGCGGTGCGCGACCGGAGTACCCCCGGCGCGCGCCGGAAACCGGATCACGGATCCGCGCTCTCAGGACTCGTCGCCGGGCGGCGGCCCGGCCGGCAGGCGCAGGGTGAACACCGCGCCCGCCCCCGGCTCGCTCGCCGCCTCCGCCGTACCGCCGTGGGCGGCGACCAGGTGGCGGACGATCGGCAGGCCCAGCCCACTGCCTCCGGTGCGGCGGCTGCGGGACTTCTCCGCGCGCCAGAACCGCTCGAAGACGTGCGGCAGGTCCTCGGACGGGATGCCCGCGCCGGTGTCGGTCACCGTGAGCCGGACGTCGGCGCCGTCCCGCCGGCCCGCGAGGGTGACGGTGCCGCCGGCGGGGGTGTGCCGCAGCGCGTTGGAGACCAGGTTCCCGAGGGCCTGCCGCATCCGCACCGGGTCGGCGTCCAGCCAGGCGGCGCCGTCGGTGCCGGTGCGCAGGGTGACCCCGGCCGCGTCGGCGGCGACCCGGTGGGCGGCGGCGACCTGGTCGAGCAGGTCGCCGACGCGCAGCGGTTCGCGGTGCAGGCGCAGGGTGCCGGCGTCGGCCGCGGCGAGGTCCTGCAGGTCGTCGATGATCCGCTGGAGGACCAGGGCCTCCTCGTGCAGCGAGTCCAGCAGTGCCGGTTCGGGGTCGACGACACCGTCCCGGACCACCTCAAGCCAGCCCCGGATGTTGGTGAGCGGGCTGCGCAGCTCGTGCGCGATGTCGCTGACCATGGCCTTGCGCTGCGCCTCCAGGCGCTCGCGCCGCTCGGTCAGGCCGTTGAACGCCTCCGCGAGGATGCCCGTCTCGTCGCGGGTGGTCACCGGCACCCGCACATGCAGGTCGGGCGGCTGCTGCGCGGCCAGGGTGAGCGCCCGCAGGGGCCGTACCAGCCGGACGGCGACGACGGCGGTCACGGCCACGGTGACGGCCAGGACCAGACCGGCCACGCCGACCACCTTGGCCTTGTTGGCCGGTGACATGTCGAAGCGGGCCGGACTCTGGTCGCCGATGCCGAGGAACAGCTCGGCCACCGGGGCGACGTAGGGTTCCAGCTGGGTGCGGCGGGCGGTGGTCAGGCACCGCTGGGCCGTCCGCGCCGCCTCGCCGGTGCCGAGCTTGGCGTACTTGGCGAGCAGGTAGCCGCCGCCGAGGGGGTCCTTGCCGCTGGGGTCGAAGGTGAGGAACAGCCGTCCGCCGAGGTCCACGCCGGCCTGGTGCAGGCAGGGCCGGGCCAGGTCGGACAGCGCGTCCAGGGCCTTCTGCTCGGTCGGGGTGGGCGTGTTGAGCCGTCCGTCCTCGCACACCGTGGCGCCGTAGTCGGCGGGGTCGGCGCCGTCCGCGGGGGTGACCACCGGCCGGCCGCTCGCGGTGCGGACGACGGTGACCTGGAGGCCGTAGCGCTCGTAGCACCGCTTGCGCTTCGCGGCCAGCGCGTCCAGCCGGGCGCGTTCCTTCGCCGCGAGCCGGTACGGGCCCACCACGCGCGGATCGATGCCGCTCAGCTGGGCGCCGGACTCGGTGTAGGTGTCGGTGCGCAGCGGGTCGACGGTGGCGGCGGGCCGGGGCGGCAGCGGGGTGCCGCGGGGCGCGGAGTCGGCGACCGGGGTGCGGTCGGGGGTGGTGAGCGCGATCCGGCGCCCGGTGCGGGCGGCCAGCTCCCGCAGGGTGTGCCGGACCTCCCGCCAGTCGGCGTGGGTGGCGGCGTAGCCGCTGAGCTGGGCGAGGATGCGGTTGTCGGCGGCGAGGTCCTGGCCCTGCTCCTCCTTCAGGGCGCTGGTGGTGGTGGTCACCGCGAGCCAGGCCGTCGCCGCCACCGAACACACGGCGATCAGCGCGGAGACGAACAGCAGCCGGACGACCAGCCGCTTGCGCCACGGGATCCGCCGCTTCCCGTTCCCTCGCCCGCCGGCCGCCGGGCGGCGCCGCCCGGCCGCCGTCCCGTCCGCCGCGCGGCCGGCCCCGGGGCGTCTGCTGTTCACGGGCGGCCGCCGGTCAGTTTGTAGCCGACGCCGAACACGGTCAGCAGGCGGACCGGGCGCCGCGGGTCGGGCTCGATCTTGCGGCGCAGGTTCATGATGTGCACGTCGACGGCCCGCTCGGTGGAGGCCCGGTCGAAGCCGCGGGTGCACTGCAGCAGCTGCCGCCGGGTGAACACCCGCTCCGGCTCGCCCGCCATGGCCAGCAGGATCTGGAACTCGGCCGGCGTGCACTCCACCGGTGCGCCGTCGCAGCGCACCTCGTGCCGCACCGGGTCCACGCTGATTCCGGCGGCCCGTACGACGGGATCCTCGCCCCGGGCGCCGACGCCCCGGCCGCTGCGTCTGAGGACCGTACGGATACGGGCCATCAGCTCGCGCGGGCTGTACGGCTTGGTCAGGTAGTCGTCGGCGCCGACGTCGAGGCCGAGCAGCAGGTCGTCCTCGCCGGAGCGGGCGGTCAGCATCACCACCGGGATGTCCGGCTGCTCGGCGCCGCCGCGCAGCGCCCGGCACACGCCGAAGCCGTCGAGGACGGGGAGCATCAGGTCCAGGACGACGAGGTCGGGCCGCAGCCGGCGGGCGGCGTCCAGCGCCGCCGCTCCGTCGTGCACGACCGTGGCGGTGTGGCCCTCGGCCAGCAGCGAGCGGCGGATCAGTTCGGCCTGCTTCTCGTCGTCCTCGGCGACCAGCACATGTGCGCACACGAGTTCGGATCCTACGGGCCCTCAGTGCGCGAGCCAGTCGGCGTAGCCCATGACGACGACCGGGTGCCGGCCGGGGTCGAGGGTGCGCAGCAGCTCCTTCATGTGCGCCTTGGCGACGCTGACGCAGCCGTGGGTGGGCCCGCCGTGGTCGACGTGCAACCACACTCCCCCGCCACGCTCGGGGCCCAGGGGCCGGGTCCAGTCCAGCGGCGAGGTGCCGGTCCGGCGGTTGTAGTCGATGGCGACGACGTAGTCGAAGGAGCCTTCCAGCGGTTCGCCCTCGAAGCCGGTGCCGGGCGAGTGGAATCCGCCGGAGCGGTGGTACGGCAGCTTGCTGCCGGGGTCCGGGAGCAGGCCGCCGGCGTCGGAGAGGGTGTAGACGCCGAGCGGGGAGCGCAGGTCGCCGGCCATGTGGTGGGCGCTCCAGCCGCGCAGCGCGTTGTGGCCGGGCCAGGCGGGACCGGCCTGCCAGCCCTCGTCGGTGCGCTGGTGCAGGACGACCGTGCAGAGCGGGGAGTTGGGGCCCCGCCCGGTGACGACGACGGCCTGCTCGCAGCGCCCGGGTATCGCCGCGGTCCGCCGGGGCCCGAGTCCGGGTATGCCCTGCGGTGCCGGCCGGGTGGACGGCTCGGGGGTGGATGCCGGCGCCGGACCGCGGGCGGGGGTGTGGCGCTCGGTCGCCTCGGCTCCACCGCCGCAGCCGGTGAGCAGCAGCGGGGAGGCGAGGAGGGCGACGGCGGTTCTGCGTTGGATCATGATCCGATCGTGGTGGACGGTTGTTTGGAACTGGTCAGTACCGGCGCCGTCCGGTGTCGAACCGCCCGGTTTTCAGGGCCTGTCCGGCTTGCCCTGCGTGTACAGCCAGGTGTGGAACAGCCCGTCCAGCTGCTTCCCCGAGGTCTTCTCGGCAAGCCTGACGAACTGTGCCGTGGTCCCGTGTCCGCCGCGGTGCGCGGTGGCCCAGGCACGCAGGATCCGGAAGAAGTCCCGGTCGCCGACGGCCCGGCGCAGTTCGTGCAGCGCCATGGCGCCGCGGGCGTAGACGGGCGTGCCGAAGATGCGGGCGCCGCTGCCGGGGTTACCGGGCGGGTAGGCCCACAGGCCGTCGCTCGCGGGCCGGGCGTAGAGGGTGTCGAAGGTCCGCTGGGCGCTGCGGCCGCCGTGCTGCTCGGTGTAGAGCCACTCGGCGTACGTGGCGAAGCCCTCGTTGAGCCAGATGTCCTTCCAGGCGGTGAGGCTGACGGAGTCGCCGAACCACTGGTGGGCGCTCTCGTGGACGAGGGTGTCCAGGTCGGGCGCGGAGTCGTAGAGCGGCCGGGTCTGGGTCTCCAGGGCGTAGCCGACGCCCGGGGCGTGGTCGACGATCGAGCCGGCGGCCCGGAACGGGTACGGCCCGAACAGCCTGCTCTCCCAGGCGAGTACGGCGGGCAGCTTCTTCAGGACGGGCGCCGCGGCGCGCGCCTCCCGGGCGTCCACGGCGTTGTACACCTGGATGCCGTCGGGCGTGGTGTACCGCTCGACCCGGAACCTTCCGATGGTGGCGGTGGCCAGGTAGGCGGCCATGGGCTGGGTCTCGCGCCAGCGGAAGGTGGTCCTGCCGTGGGCGGTGCGCCGTCCGAGCAGGACGCCGTTGGCGACGGCGGTGCGGCCCTCGGGCACCGTGATGGTGAAGTCGTACGACGCCTTGTCCCTGGGGTGGCCGTTGACCGGGAACCAGGTCATCGCGCCCTGCGGCTCGCCCGCGACGAACGCCCCGTCGTCGGTGGGGATCCAGCCGTCCGCCGAGCCGTCGGGGTCGGTGACCGGTTTCGGGGTGCCGTGGTAGGCGACCGTGACGCGGAACTCCCGGCCCGCGCGCAGGGCGTGGCGCGGGGTGACGACGAGTTCCTGGCCGTCGCGCCGGAAGGCCGCCTCGGTGCGGTCGACGGTGACGGCGGTGACCTTCAGCCCCTTCAGGTCGAGGTCGAACCGGGTGAGTGTCCGGGTGGCGCGAGCGGTGAGGACCGCCGTGGCGTCCAGGCGGCGGGAACCGGTGTCGTAACCGAGCGTCAGGTCGTAGTGGCGGACGTCGTAGCCGCCGTTGCCGCTGAGCGGGAAGTAGGGGTCGCCCGCGCCGGGTGCGCCGGTGGTGCCGGCCGCGGTGGGCCCGGCGGCCCCGAGGAGCGCCGCCACGGCGACGGGGACGGTGGCGAGAACGGCGGTACGGCGGCGGGCGGGCTGTCTGTACGGTGACGTCACGTGCGCTCCTCGGGGGTGGCCGGTGATCGACTGGCCGTCAGACTAGGCGCCGGGCGCTCCTGGTTTCCCCCTTGTTCCGGTCAAGTAGTGCCGCGTCGCCGCCGGGTGGGCGGGGGACGCCGCAGTACGCTCGCGGCACCGTCCGCGACCCGAGAGGGGCCCCGACCGTGAGCGTGCGCGTGCGCCGGATCTACGAACCGCCCGAGCCCGACGACGGCCTGCGCGTGCTGGTCGACCGGCTGTGGCCGCGCGGCCTCGCCAAGGACGAGGCGCGGGTGGACGAGTGGCCGAAGGGACTGACCCCGTCCGCCGAGCTGCGCACGTGGTACCACGGCGGCGGCTCGTACGAGGAGTTCCGGAGCCGGTACGAGGCGGAACTCGGCGCCCCTGAGGCCGCCGAACTGCTGGACCGCCTCAGGACGTCGGCCCGCGCGGGCACGGTGACCCTCCTCACGGCGTCCAGGAAGACCGAGGAGAGCCACGCGCACGTCCTCGCGGAGCTGCTGGAGGGCTGAGGTCAGCCGGTGTGCCGGGCCGCGTGCCGGCCCGCGGCCCGGCCGGAGAACAGGCAGCCGCCGAGGAAGGTGCCCTCCAGCGCGTTGTAGCCGTGCACACCGCCGCCGCCGAACCCGGCCACCTCGCCGGCCGCGTACAGCCCCTCGACGGGGGTGCCGTCGGCCCCGAGCGCCCGGGAGTCCAGGTCGGTCTGGATGCCACCGAGGGTCTTGCGGGTCAGCACGTGCATCCGGACCCCGATGAGGGGGCCCGCGGCCGGGTCGAGGAGGCGGTGCGGGGTGGCGACCCGGCCGAGCCGGTCGCCGATGTAGCGCCGGGCGTTGCGGATGCCCTGCACCTGGGCGTCCTTGCTGTAGGGGTTGGCGATCTGCAGGTCGCGGGCCTCGATCTGGCGGCGCACCGCGGCCGCGTCCAGCAGCGGCTCACCGGTGAGGGCGTTCATCCTGTCGACCAGCTGCTCCAGGCTGCCCGCGGTGACGAAGTCGGCACCCTTGTCGAGGAAGGCCTGGACGGGCGCGGGTGCGCCCTTGCCGAGGAGCCGGTCGCGCAGCACGGCCTTGCGGTCCTTGGCGGTGATGTCGGGGTTCTGCTCGGAGCCGGAGAGCGCGAACTCCTTCTCGATGATCTTCCGGGTGAGGATGAACCAGGAGTGGTCGTGGCCGGCGATGTCCTCGGTGGTGCGCAGGTACTTGAGCGTGCCGAGGGTGTCGTAGCCGGGCAGGCAGGGGTCGGGCAGCCGGCGGCCGAGGGCGTCGAGCCAGATGGACGACGGGCCCGGCAGGATGCGGATGCCGTGGCCGGGCCATATCGGGTCCCAGTTCCGCAGGCCCTCGGTGTAGTGCCACATGCGGTCGCGGTTCACGAGCCGGACGCCGGCCTCCGCGCTGATGTCGAGCATGCGGCCGTCGACGTAGGCCGGGACGCCGGTGACCATCTCGGCGGGGGGCGTGCCGAGCCGCTCGGGCCAGTGTCGGCGGACGATGTCGTGGTCGGCGCCGATGCCGCCGGTGGTGACGACGACGGCCTGCGCGGCGAGTTCGAAGTCGCCGACGCGGTCGCGGTTGGAGGCCGCGCCGCGCGGGGAGTCGTCGGGGGCGAGGACGGTGCCGCGTACGCCGCGTGCCGTGCCGTCCTCGATGACCAGCTCGTCCACCCGGTGGCGGTGGTGGAAGGTGAGCCGCCCGTCCCGGGCGGCCTGCCGGGCGTAGCGCACGAAGGGCTCGACCACGCCGGTGCCGGTGCCCCAGGCGATGTGGAAGCGGGGCACGGAGTTGCCGTGTCCGTCGGCGCGCAGGTCGCCGCGCTCGGCCCAGCCGACGGTGGGCAGCAGCTCGATGCCGTGCCCCTGGAGCCAGGACCGCTTCTCGCCGGCCGCGAACTCGACGTAGGCGCGGGCCCAGCGCACCGCCCAGGAGTCCTCGTCGGCGAGCCGGTCGAACTGCGCGCTGCCCTGCCAGTCGTTCCAGGCGAGATCGAGGGAGTCCTTGATGCCGAGGCGGCGCTGCTCGGGCGAGTCGACGAGGAAGAGCCCGCCGAAGGACCAGAACGCCTGGCCGCCGAGGTTGGCGGCGTTCTCCTGGTCGACCAGCGCCACCCGGCGGCCCCGGCTGGTGAGTTCGTGCGCCGCGACCAGGCCGGCGAGGCCCGCTCCGACGACGATGACGTCCGCGTCCTTGGTGGCCATGGCGTCCGTGTCCTTCCGTGTTCGACTCATGCGGGGGTGCCGCTGCTCTCGGTCAGCAGCGCGGTGAGCAGTTGCCCCAGCCAGTCGCGGGCCGCGTCGACGTCGCGGTCCAGCAGCAACTGGGTGGTCACGCCGTCGTAGGCCGCGACCACCGCGCGGGCGGCGCCGTCGGCGTCGCCGAGCACGGCGGGCAGTTCGGTGTGGCCCCGGGCCCGCGCGAGCCGGTCGGCGACGGCCCGCCGAAGCCGGGCGCGGTGGTCGAGGAGGGCCCGGGCGACGGCCGGGTCACGGGCGGCGTGCACCAGGAAGTCGGTCTTGACCAGCAGCCAGTCGACGTCGAGGAGCAGCACCTCGGTGACCCGGTCCACGGCGGCGGGCACGTCCAGGTCCGGCCCGTCCTGGGCGAGCGCGTCGGCCACCTGGGCGGCGATGAGGTCGGCGCGGTCCTGGTAGAGGGCGAAGAACAGCTCGTCCAGGGTGGCGAAGTTCGAGTAGAAGGCGCCCCGGCTGAAACCGGCGGCCTCGCAGACCTCCTCGATGGAGACCCGTCCGAAGCCCTTGGCCGCGAACACGGCGAACGCGGCGTCGAGCAGCCGGGCCCGGGTGCGGGCCCGGCGCCGGGTGACGCGTTTCGGTGTGTCGTCCATCGGCGTGCCGTTCCTCGCGTCTTCCCTCGCCGGTCCCCGTTCGATACGCGAATGTATCCGATACATCGATGTATCGAAAGAGGCGAGGACCTGCACGGCTTGATCGAATGGGAACGTATTTTCGATTAAGGAGTACGCTGGCCTCATGTCCACGCACCTCCAGGGCTCCCTGTTCGACCAGACCGACGAGCTGCGGCTCGCCCCGCTCGACGGGCTGCGCCGGACCGAGCTGGGCGCCGGCGCCTGGATCGACGTCCTGCCCGGCTGGCTGAGCGGGGCCGACGCGCTGTTCGAACACCTCGCGGCGGCCGTGCCGTGGCGGGCGGAGCAGCGCAAGATGTACGACAACGTGGTGGCCGTACCCCGGCTGCTGGCCTTCTACGGCGCCGGGCACCCGCTCCCCCACCCGGTCCTGGACGAGGCCCGCGCCGCCCTGTCCCGGCACTACGCCGAGGAGCTGGGCGAGCCGTTCACCACCGCCGGGCTCTGCTTCTACCGCGACGGCCGGGACAGCGTGGCCTGGCACGGGGACCGGATCGGGCGGGGTGCCCGCGCGGACACCATGGTCGCGATCCTCTCCGTCGGCGCCCCTCGCGACCTGCTGCTGCGCCCGGCCGGCGGAGGCGGCGGCACGCTGCGCCGGCCCCTCGGCCACGGCGACCTCATCGTGATGGGCGGCTCCTGCCAGCGCACCTGGGAGCACTGCGTCCCCAAGACCAGCCGGGCCACGGGCCCGCGCATCAGCATCCAGTTCCGGCCGCACGGCGTGCACTGAGCGGGCGGGCCCCTTGCGCGGGGCCACGGAGGATCTGGTTGGCTGTCCCCCCACGACCAGCCGCACACGGGCTCGGAGAGAACATGCGGGCAGAGGTACACCAAGTCGCCGACGGCATCTATCTGGTGCACGGCCACCACGTCAACTGGGTGATCCTGAAGGACGGGGACGCCGTCACCCTGGTGGACACCGGCTATCCGGGAGACCGCCAGGGAGTTCTGGAATCCCTCGCCGAGGTGGGCAGTTCACCCGAGGCGGTCGCCGCCGTGCTGATCACGCACGCGCACAACGACCATCTGGGCTCGGCCGAGTACCTGCGGGCCGGTCACGGCACCCCGGTGTATCTGCACCCGGCCGAAGTGCCCCACGCCCGGCGTGACTTCCTCCAGCAGGCCACCATGGGCGACGTGGTGCGCAACGCCTGGCGGCCCGGGGTCGTCTCCTGGGCGCGGCACGTCGTCCAGGTGGGCGGCACCCGGCACAACCCGGTCACCGCGCCCGAGCCGTTCCCGAACGAGGGGCCGCTGGACCTGCCCGGCCGTCCGGTGCCCGTGCACACCCCCGGCCACACCGACGGCCACTGCGTCTACCACCTTCCCGGGGCGGGCATCGTCATCTCCGGCGACGCCCTGGTCAGCGGGCACGCGACCTCGCGCGTCGAGGGCCCGCAGATCCTGCACGACTTCTTCCACCACGAGCGCGCCCGGGTCGTGGCCTCGCTGGACGTGATCGGCGCGCTCGACGGCGACATCCTGCTGCCCGGGCACGGCCCGGTGCACCACGGCTCGGTGCGGGCCGCGGCCGAGCAGGCCCGGGAGCGGGCCGCCTAGCACCGACGGGCACCGACGGGCTCCTCGAACAGGCACACGGAGCCTTAGGGTTCGTGCCATGGCCTTGCAGATCAACGCCACGAACCCGGAGCACCCCGCGCTGCTGCTCGCCCTGCCCTGGGACACCCCGCTGGAGGAGTGGCCCGAGGAGTACCTCGTGCCGCTCCCCCGCGGCATCTCCCGGCACGTGGTGCGCTACGCGCACGCCGGGGACGAGGTGGTCGCCGTCAAGGAGCTGGCCGAACGGCCCGCGCTGCGCGAGTACGAGCTGCTGCGCGACCTGGACCGGCTCGGCATCCCCGCCGTCGACCCGCTCGCCGTGGTCACCGGCCGCACCGACGCCGCCGGCGCCCCGCTGGAGCCGGTGCTGATCACCCGGCACCTGCGCGGCTCGATGCCGTACCGGTCGATGTTCGAGACGACCATGCGCCCGGCGACCATGCACCGGCTGATGGACGCCCTCGCCGTGCTGCTGGTCCGCCTGCACCTGGCCGGTTTCGCCTGGGGCGACTGCTCGCTGTCCAACACCCTGTTCCGGCGGGACGCGGGCGCCTACGCGGCCTATCTGGTCGACGCCGAGACCGGCGACCTGCACCCGCGGCTCAGCTCCGGGCAGCGGGAGTACGACCTGGACCTGGCCCGCGTGAACATCAGCGGCGAGCTGCTGGACCTGGAGGCGTCCGGCGCGCTGCACCCGTCCGTCGACCCGGTCGAGTTCGGCCACGAGATCTGCACCCGCTACCAGGGGCTGTGGCAGGAGCTGACCCGCACCTCGGTGTACCCGGCGGGGAAGTACCACTACATCGAGCGCCGGATCCGCCGCCTGAACGACATGGGCTTCGACGTCGCCGAGATGCAGATCGAGCACTCCTCGAACGGCGACACGGTCACCTTCGTGCCGAAGGTCGTCGACGCCGGGCACCACCAGCGGCAGCTGCTGCGGCTCACCGGCCTGGACACCGAGGAGAACCAGGCGCGGCGGCTGCTGAACGACCTGGAGAGCTGGATGGCCACCCAGGACGACTACGCGCCCGGCGACCCCACCGCCGCCCGGCCCGAGGTGCTCGCCCACCGCTGGGTGCGGGACGTGTTCCGGCCGACCGTGCGGGCGGTGCCGCCGGAGCTGCGCGGCTCCATGGACCCGGCCGAGATCTACCACGAACTCCTCGAACACCGCTGGTACCTGTCCGAGCGCGCGCAGCACGACATAGGGCTCGACACCGCCGTCGCGGACTACGTCGACAACGTTCTGCCGAAGGCGCGGACCACGCTGGAGCCGGCCACGCCGGAGTAGCTCACTCGTGCGGGACGACGGCCACCGGGCACTCCGCGTGGTGCAGCACCCCGTGCGCCACCGAGCCGATCCGGGCGCCGACCGCCGTACGCCGGGCCCGGCGTCCGACGACCATCAGCTGGGCCCGGGCCGCCAGCGACAGCAGCACCTGTCCGGCGCTGCCCATCTCCACGTGCTCGGCGACGGACACCTCCGGGAACCGCTCGCGCCAGGGCTGGAGGGCCTCGCTCAGCGCCTGCTTCTCGTACGGTTCCAGGCCGCCCGCGTCGTCGAGCAGCTTGAGCGAACCGGGGCTGTAGGCGAAGACCGGCGGCAGCGTCCACGCGCGGACGGCGGTGACGGCCGCGCCGCGGGCCGCCGCCGTCTCGAACGCGAACCGCAGCGCCGCCGCGCTGTCCTCGGGGCCGCCGTGCTGACCGACCACGACGTCCCGGCCGGCCGCCTCCGCCGTGGGCTGGTCCCCGGCCCGGACCAGGACCACGGGCCGGGTCGCCTCCGCGATCACCTGCTGGCCGACCGAGCCCAGCAGGAACCCGACGACGGGTCCGTGCCCGCGCGAACCGAGCACCAGCATCTCGGCCCCGGCCGCCGCCTCGGCCAGGGCGTGCGCGGCGGCGCCCTCGACCACGTCGGTGGTCACCGTCAGCCCCGGGTGCCGCCCGGAGACGGCGCGCACGGCCTCCGTCACCCCGTCCGACACCCAGCCCCGCTGGGTGTCCCGGTCGGCGGTGGCCAGCGCCTCGGCGTACCGCCAGGCGTGCACCACGCGCAGCGGCAGGCCCCGTCGCACGGCCTCCCTGGCCGCCCAGTCCAGCGCGGCCAGGCTCTCCTCCGTGCCGTCCACCCCTGCCGTGATCGGGCGTGTCATCCGTGATCTCCTCGTCGTCGCGTCCTCAGGACACCGGTGCCCGCTGCCGGGCACCGGCGCACACGGTCATGATGATCTCTTCCCTCGGGCCGCCGCACCGGTTCCCGGACGGCAGACGCGCTCGGCGGGCGCTGTGGGGCAAGCGGTGGTCTCCGTCGGACAAGCGCAACCCGGCCGGCCGAACATACGATGGCCTGGAACCGGCGAGGTGGTCCCCACGACACCCGGCGGGGGATCCGACACTCGGGTGGGGAGACGTATGGCACAGGCCGCCGAGACCGCGCGGACCGTCATCCTGACCGTGGACGACGACCCGGGGGTCTCCCGTGCCGTCGCCCGCGACCTCAGGCGGCGCTACGGCGAGTCGTACCGGATCGTGCGCGCGGAGTCCGGCGAGTCCGCGCTGGAGGCGCTGCGCGAACTGAAGCTGCGCGGGGACCTGGTGGCGGTGATCCTCGCCGACTACCGGATGCCGCAGATGAACGGCATCGAGTTCCTGGAGCAGGCCCTCGACGTGTACCCGGGGGCGCGGCGGGTGCTGCTGACCGCCTACGCGGACACCAACGCGGCGATCGACGCGATCAACGTCGTCGACCTCGACCACTACCTGCTCAAGCCCTGGGACCCGCCGGAGGAGAAGCTCTACCCGGTCCTGGACGACCTGCTGGACGCGTGGCGCAACAGCGCCTACAAGCCGGTGCCCAGCACCAAGGTCGTCGGGCACCGCTGGTCGGCGCGCTCCTCGGACGTGCGCGAGTTCCTGGCCCGCAACCAGGTGCCGTACCGCTGGTACTCGGTGGAGGAGCCGGAGGGGCGGCGGCTGCTGGCGGCGGCCGGGCAGGACGGGCAGCGGCTGCCGCTGGTGATCACCCCGGACTGCACGGTCCTGGTCGAGCCGGAGGCACCGGAGCTGGCCGCGCGGGTCGGCCTGGCGACGACACCGACGGCCGACTTCTACGACCTCATCGTGATCGGCGGCGGGCCGGCCGGGCTCGGCGCGGCCGTGTACGGCGCCTCCGAGGGCCTGCGGACCGTGCTGGTGGAGCGGTCGGCGACCGGCGGACAGGCTGGGCAGAGCTCCCGGATCGAGAACTACCTCGGCTTCCCCGACGGGGTCTCCGGCGCCCAGCTCACCGACCGGGCGCGCCGGCAGGCGGCCAAGTTCGGCGCGGAGATCCTGACCGCCCGCGAGGTGACGGGTCTGGAGGTCAACGGCGCCGCACGGGTCGTACGGTTCGCGGACGGCTCGGCGATCGCGGCGCACAGCGTGATCCTCGCGACCGGGGTGCAGTACCGGCAGCTGGAGGCCGCCGGCTGCACCGACCTGACCGGCTGCGGGGTGTTCTACGGCTCGGCACTGACCGAGGCCGCCTCCTGCCAGGGCCAGGACGTGTACATCGTCGGCGGCGCCAACTCGGCGGGACAGGCGGCGATGTACCTGTCCCGGGGCGCGAAGTCGGTGACGCTGCTGGTGCGCGGCCCGGACCTGTCGGCGTCCATGTCGCACTACCTGGTCCAGCAGATCGGCGAGGCCCCGAACATCTCGGTGCGCTGCCACACGGTCGTCGACCGGGCCCACGGCTCGGACCACCTGGAGCAGCTGACGCTGCGGCACACGGTGACCGGGGAGACCGAACGGGTCGACGCGCAGTGGATGTTCGTGTTCATCGGGGCCGCCCCGCTGACGGACTGGCTGGGCGAGACGGTGCTGCGCGACCAGCGCGGGTTCATCCTGGCCGGGCCCGACCTGGCCGCCGAGGGGCGGCCGCCGGCCGGCTGGGAGCTGGACCGGCCGCCGTACCACCTGGAGACCAGCGTTCCCGGCGTGTTCGTCGCGGGCGACGCGCGTGCGGAGTCCGCCAAGCGTGTCGCGTCCGCCGTCGGAGAGGGAGCCATGGCCGTCATGCTCGTCCACCGGTATCTGGAGCAGTCATGAGCGGGCAGATCGTGGCGTGCAGCCCGCGGGAGATCGGCTCGCTGTTCCTGTTCGAGAAGCTGAGCGCCGAGCAGTTGGGCCGGCTGTGCGCCCAGGGCCGGGTGGAGCTGTTCCAGCCCGGCCCGGTGTACACCGAGGGCGACCCGGCCACCTGCTTCTTCGTGATGATCGAGGGCACGGTCGTGCTGTCCCGCCGGGTCGGCGGTGACGACGTGGAGGTGATCCGGACCTCGCAGCCCGGCGTGTACGCGGGCGCGATGCAGGCGTACCTCGGCGACCGGGTGCGGCAGGTCTACAACAACTCCATGCGGGTCACCGAGCCGACGCGGTTCTTCGTGCTGCCGGCCGACATCTTCGCGGACGTCATGCAGGAGTGGTTCCCGATGGCCGTGCACCTGCTGGAGGGGCTGTTCTTCGGGGCGAAGAACACCCAGGCGATGATCGGGCAGCGGGAACGGCTGCTGGCGCTGGGCACGTTGTCGGCGGGGCTCACGCACGAGCTGAACAACCCCGCGGCGGCGGCGGTGCGGGCCACCGCGACCCTGCGGGAGCGGGTCGCGAAGATGCGGCACAAGCTCGCCCTGATCGCCGAGGGGCCCTTCTCCCGGGACTGCCTGGCGAGCCTGATCGAGATCCAGGAGCGCACCGCGGAACGGGTGGCGAAGGCACCGGTGCTCAGCCCGCTGGAGGCCAGCGACCGGGAGGACACGCTCAGCGACTGGCTGGAGGACCACGGCTTCGACCAGGGCTGGCAGGTGGCGCCCACCTTCGTGCAGGCCGGACTCGACGTGGACTGGCTGGAGCAGGTCGCGGCGGCGGTGGGCGAGGAGATCCTGCCGAAAGCGGTCGGCTGGCTCAACTACACCGTCGAGACCGAGCTGTTGATGAACGAGATCGAGGACTCCACCACCCGCATCTCGCACCTGGTCGACGCGGCCAAGCAGTACTCGCAGCTGGACCGGGCCCCGTACCGGGTGGTGGACGTGCACGAACTCCTCGACAGCACGCTGCTGATGCTGTCCGGGAAGATCGGGCCGGGCATCGAGGTCGTCAAGGAGTACGACCGCACGCTCCCGGCGGTGCCGGCCTACCCGGCGGAGCTGAACCAGGTGTGGACCAACCTCGTGGACAACGCCGTCTCGGCCATGAACGGCGCGGGCGGCCAGGGCACGCTGACCGTGCGGACGGCGCTCGACCACGAGCGGCTGCTGGTGGAGTTCCGCGACACCGGTCCCGGTGTGCCGCCGGAGATCAAGGACCGGATCTTCGACCCGTTCTTCACCACCAAGCCGGTCGGCGAGGGCACCGGGCTCGGCCTGGACATCTCCTGGCGGATCGTCGTCAACAAGCACCACGGCACCCTGCGGGTCGAGTCCGTGCCCGGCGACACCCGCTTCCAGGTGCTGCTGCCCCTGACCGCGGAGACGCCCGACGAGGAGCCGGTATGACCCACATCCAAGGAATCGACCCCGGCGTCCCGCCCAGCGGCACGGGCTGCGTGGAGTGCGAGGAGGCGGGCGGCTGGTGGTTCCACCTGCGCCGGTGCGCGCAGTGCGGGCACATCGGCTGCTGCGACGACTCCCCCGCGAAGCACGCCACCGCCCACTACCGGGCCACCGGGCACCCGGTGATCCGCAGCTTCGAGCCGGGCGAGGGCTGGTTCTGGAACTACTCCACCGAGGAGTTGTACGCTTCCGGGCCCGAACTCGCTCCGCCCAACGGGCATCCCGCCGACCAGCCGGTGCCGGGTCCGGCGGGCCGGGTGCCGGACGACTGGGCGCAGACGCTGCGTTGAGGCCGCGGCGGGCGGCACGGCCCTCGGCGCCGGCGGCGTTGTCGGTGCCGCGTGGCAGGATGAGGCCGTGTCGCAGACCGCCTTCACCACAGCGCCGCTGATCGGCCGGGACGAGGAACTGGCCCGGCTCACGGGCGTGCTGGAGCGTGCCCGGGGCGGGACCGCGGGAGCGGTGCTGCTCGCCGGCGACGCCGGGGTCGGCAAGACGCGGCTGCTGGACGAGGTGGCCGGGCGGGCCGCACGGACGGGCACGACCGTCGTCACCGGGCACTGCGTGGACCTCGGGGACGTCGGCCTGCCCTATCTGCCGTTCACCGAGATCCTCGGCGTGCTCGCCGCCGACGAGCGGTTCACGGCCGTGCTGGACGCACATCCGGCGGCGGACCGGCTGCTGGGCGCCGGGCCGGACGCGGCCGGCGGCCCGGACGGGCGGCTCCGGCTCTTCGAGGACGTAGCCGGGCTGCTGGCCGACCTGGCCCGGGTGGCCCCGCTGCTGCTCGTCCTGGAGGACCTGCACTGGGCCGACCAGTCCTCCCGGGACCTGCTGCGCTTCCTGCTCAGCCGGGGCGTGCCGCACCGGCCGGGCGGTGCCCCGGAGCGGCGGCTGGCGGTCCTCGCCTCCTACCGCGCCGACGACCTGCACCGCCGCCACCCGCTGCGGCCCCTGCTCGCCGAACTGGTCCGGCTGCCGGCCGTGGAGCGCGTGGAGCTGCGGCCCCTGCCGGACCCGGAGGTCGCCCGGCTGGTGCGGGCACTGGAGGACCGTCCGCTGTCCGACGCCGTCGTGCACGGCATCGTCGCCCGCGCGGAGGGCAACGCCTTCTACGCGCAGGAGCTGCTGGCGGCCGGCGCCGGCTCGGGCGGGGTGCCCAGCGGGCTCGCCGACCTGCTGCTCATCCGGGTCGAGCAGCTGTCCGAGACCGCGCAGCAGGTCCTGCGGACCGCCGCCGTGGCCGGCCGCCGGGTGCGGCACGCGCTGCTGCGCGAGGCGGCCGGGCTGCCCGAGGAGGAACTGGAGGCGGCCCTGCGGGAGGCCGTCGGGCGCCAGCTCCTGCTCCCCGGGGACGACGGCACGTACACCTTCCGGCACGCCCTCACCCGGGAGGCGGTCTACGCCGACCTGCTGCCCGGCGAGCGGTCCCGGCTGCACGGCGCGTACGCGCGGCTCCTCGCGGCCGGCGGCCGGGCCCCGGAGACCGCGGCGGAGCGCGCCCACCACTCCCGGGAGAGCCACGACCTGCCCGCGGCGCTCGGGGCCTGCGTGGAGGCCGCCGACCACGCCCGGCGGCTGGGCGCCCCCGCCGAGGAACTGCGGCACCTGGAGGCCGCCGTGGACCTGTGGCCGTCGGTGCCTGCGCCCGCCCGGCCCGCCGGGGAGGGACTGGACCGGGTCACGCTGACCCTGCGCGCCTCGGCCGCCGCGGCCCACGCCGGCGAGTTCCACCGCGCGGTCGCGCTGACCCGGGCGGCGCTCGCCGGGGTCGGCCAGGACACCGACGGCGAGCTGGCCGCCCGGGTCCGGTACACGCTGGCCGGGAACCTGCTGACCGTGGACCGTCTGACGGCGGCGTTCCGCTACAGCAGCGAGGCGCTCGACATGATCCCCGCCGATCCGCCGTCGCGGACCTGGGTGTGGGCGGCGGCCACGCATGTCGCGGCGGCCCGGCAGATCGGCGAGGACGCGACCGCGCTGCGGGTCGGCCGGCAGGCCCTGCGGGTCGCCGAGGAGCTGGGCGTGACCGGCGCCCAGGCCGATCTGCTGATCTCGCTGGCGGTCGCCGAGGGCGGTGGCCGGCGCTCCCCGCAGGGCCGGGAGCGTCTGCGGCGGGCCCGGGAGCTGGCCCGCGCCGCCGGGAACGCGCCGGTGGAGACGCGCGCGGTGTTCCACCTGGCGATGGGCGCCTTCGAGTCCGGTGACCTGACGGAGTGTCTGCCGGTGCTGGCCGACGGCCTGGACCGGGCCCGTCGGGCCGGTCTGCTGTCGTCGGTGTATCCGCTGGAGATCCGCTACCTCCAGCTGCTGGTCCTGTACACGCTGGGCCGCTGGGACGAGTGCCTGCGCGCGGCGGCCGAGGCCGCGCCGGGGCTGCCCGGGGCGGGTGGCGCCTTCGCGATCAGTCCCGCCCTGTACGTGGCGCTGGCCCGCGGCGAGGAGAGCGCCGTGGAGCGGGCCCGGGCGCTGCTGGAGGGGCCGTTCGACTGGATGGGCACGTTGGCCGCCGGGATCGTGCTCACCGACGCGGCCGCACGGGACGGCGACGCGGAGGGGGCGGTCGCGCGGTTGCGGGCGACGGTCACGGCCCTCGGTGACGGTACGACGCGGCGGCCGGGCGTCGCGGTCCGGCTGGCCGCGCTGTGCCTGGCGGCGGTCGCCGACCGGGTCACGGAGTCGCGCCGGACGGGTGGCGCCGACGCGGACCCGGCCGGATGGGCGGAGCTCGCGGCCGAACTGGTGGAGCTGGCGCGGGTCACGGCCGGTGAGGACGAGACGGGCCGCGCACCGGGGCCGGAGGGGCTGGCCTGGCTGGCCCGTGCCGAGGCGGAGTGGGCGACGGTGGTGTCCGGGCCGGATCCGGCGGCCTGGGCGGAGGCGGTCGCTGCGTTCGGGTACGGCGACGGCTACGAGCAGGCGCGGTGCCGGCTGCGGTACGCGCGGGCGTTGGTGGCCGCGGAGCGGCGGGCGGAGGCGACGGAACAGGCGCGGCTGGCCCGGGAGACGGCGGCCGCCCTGGGCGCGGCGCCGCTGCTGGAGGACATCGACACGCTGGTCCGCCGGGCCCGGCTCGGGGCCGGGGCCCCCTCCGCCGAGCCGGCTGCGCTGACCGCGCGGGAGCGGGACGTCCTGCGGCTGCTCGCGCGGGGCCGCAGCAACCGGCAGATCGGCGAGGAGCTGTTCATCACCGGCAAGACGGCCAGCGTGCACGTGTCGAACATCCTCGCCAAGCTCGGCGCCGCGAGCCGTACGGAGGCGGTGGCGGTGGCCTACCGCCGGGGTCTGATCGCACCGGAGCCGGCCGGGTCGGGGTGATCCGGCCGGCGGGGCCGTCAGCGGGCGCAGTCGAGGCTGTCCAGGTCGACGGCGTCGGCCATGGCCTGCATGCCCTTGTCGTCGGGGTGCAGATGGTCGCCGCCGTCGAAGGACGGCAGGATCCGCTCGGGGTCGTACGGGCTGCGCAGCACGCGGTCGAAGTCGGTGAGCGCGTCGAAGTCCGGGCTGCCGCGCAGGAACCGGTTCACCTCCTGTCGTACGGCTTCGGAGGCCGGGTCCCATTCCGGCCAGCCCTTGAACGGGGCGACGGTGGCGGCGACCACGCAGACGCCCGCCGCGTGGGCCCGCCGGGCGATCTCCCGGTAGCCGTCGACGAGATCGGCCGCGGTGACACCGGTGTGCGCCTTGAGGTCGTTCACGCCCTCGAAGAGGAAGACGGTGCGCACCCCGGGCTGGGAGAGGACGTCCCGGTCCAGCCGGTGCAGCGCGGACTGTCCGGCGCCGTCCGCGAGGACCTGGTTGCCCGAGACGCCCTCGTCGGCCACGCCCTGGACGGGCGCGCCGGCCGCGCGCAGGCGCCGGGCGAGGTGGTCGGGCCAGCGGCGGTCGAGGTCGGCGGTGGAGTGCCAGCCGTCGGTAATGGAGTCGCCGAGCGCGGCCACGGCACCGACGGCCGACCGGGCGGGCCGTACCGCGACGGAGTCGATGTACCACCAGGAGCCGGTGGTCCCGGTCCAGTGGGCGCCGCTCTCCTCGGCGGTGTACTCGCCCCGGCCGGTGTACGAGGTCTTCATCGCCATCCCGTGACCGGTGGCCGGGCCCGCCGCGTCCGGGGTGCGCAGGCTGACGACCAGGTCGGTGCCGGCCGGGATCCTGCCGGGCAGCGGGTCGCTCCAGGCGACGGCGCCGGCCGGGACGGTGACCGTGCGGGCACCGCCGAAGGTGAGCGGCCGGTTGCTGCCCGGCCGCAACGCGGCTCCGTGGGCGCGCAGTCCGGCGTACACGCCGTCCAGGGTCAGCGGCCGGTCGCCGAAGGCGTTGGTGAAGCGCACGCGCAGGTCGCTGCCGCCGACGCTGGTGCGGACGACGAGCCGGTAGCCCTGGCCGGCCGTGCCCTCGCCCATGCGGTCGGCGCTCGCCGCCCAGGTGACCACGCCGGAGACGCGGGGGGCGGCCCCGGGCGGCGCGGCGGCCCCGGCGGCGTGCTCCGACGGACAGGCCACGGCGGTGAGCAGGACGGCGAGGACGCGCCGGCAGCGTGCGAACCGGGCGCTCACCGGGCCAGGTCCCGGAGCGCCGGCGGGGGTGGAGCCGGCGGGCCGGATGCGGGCGCCGAGGAACAGGCCGACGCGCGGGGAGAGATGGCGGTGGGTGGTCTCGCCGAGGTCGTCCGGTGACATCCACTCCTCCAGCCGGCCGGTCGTAGGGCTCACGACGGGCAGGGGGAGCTTGTCACCCAGCGCGCCGATGGTGTGTGCGTACCCGGTGTCCCGGCCCGGCTCACCTGCGGCCGTACGGTAGTTGAGGCCGCCGGTCCGCAGGGTGACGTCGGTGACGAGGAGGAGTTCCCGGCCGGGGTCGTGGGTGGCGAGGGCGCCGAGGCGGCCGTTGCCGACGGGCAGGCTCCGGACGGCTGCGGAGAAGCCTGTTGGCGCGTGCGTCCGGCCCCGGACATGCGGATGCCCCGCGCGAGGCGGGGCATCCGGTGGTGCGAGTGTGCTCCGGCGTCCGTCAGTGGTGGGCGCGCGGGGTGTTGGCGGCGGTGACGTTGACCGCGGACCACGACTTGTCGACCGTCTTGTACTCGGTGCTGTTCGCGCCGTACAGGTCCTTGGCCGCCTTCAGGGTCGCGATGCGCGCCTGGTGGAAGTCGGTGGTGGAGACCATGTAGCGGGTGAGCGCACGGTAGTAGATGGCGGTCGCCTTGGTGCGGCCGATGCCCTTGACCGTGATGTTGTGGTACGTCGGCGAGTTGTAGTTGACGCCGTTGATCGTCTTCTTGCCGCTGCCCTCGGCGAGGAGGTAGTAGGCGTGGGACGAGACACCGGAACCGGCGTGCACCTCGGTGTAGTAGGTGTCCGGCGACCAGTAGTCGATGGTGCCCTCGAGCTTGTCGAGCGAGGGGTGGTCCAGGCGGCGCAGGAACTTCTGCGCGAGGCCCAGCTTCTCGCCGACCAGGTAGTCCGGCGTGTCCTTCGTGTTCTTGGCGTAGAACTCGACGTTCGAGCCGAAGATGTCCGCGAGCGACTCGTTCAGCGAGCCGGGCTCGCCGTACTGGTTGCCGTCGGAGTCGACGAAGGTCGGCTGCAGGTTGGCGGTCGCCTCGACCACGCCGTGGGTCAGCTCGTGACCGGTGACGTCGAGGACGACGAGCGGCTTCTTGAACATCTGGCCGTCGCCGTCGCCGTACAGCATGCAGTTGCAGGTCGGGTCCCAGAAGGCGTTGGCGATCTTGTTGCCCCAGTGGACCATCGCCTGCGCGGGCTTGCTGTTGTTGCGGATGCCCTTGCGCTTGAACGTGGACTTGTAGAAGTCCAGCGTCTTGGTGATGCCGTACTGGGCGTCGGCGGCGGCGCTGACCCGGCTGGTGGTCTTGCCGTTGCCCCAGACGTTGGTGGTGTTGGTCAGCTTGGAACCGGCGCTGAACTTCTCCGTGTACGAGCCCTTGGCGTCCCGCGTCTCGGTGCCGTACCGGTTCGGGTCCTTGAGCTGGTAGTGGCCGCGCGAGGTCTGCGTGGTGGTGAGACCGACGGTGCCCACGAAGAGGGTCTTGCCGGTGCCCTTGGCGGCCGACGGGTAGGCCGCGGCACCGGTGGCGCCCGAGCCGACGAGGCCGGACGTGGTGGAGGCGGAGCCGACACCGGTGGCCGGGTCGACGGTCTCGCCGCGCTCGCGCAGGGCGTCGAGCAGCTTCGGCGACAGGAACTCGTCCCGGGTCGGCGTGTTGCTGCGCACCTTGCCGGTGACCGCGTCGACGACGACCGTGCGGGAGTTGTCCTTGTCGGTGACGGTGATCTGGTAGGCCAGCGCGGAGGCGCCGTCGCGGGCGTCCACCACGAGCTGGGCGCTGCCCGCGTCGCCCTTGGCGGCCTTGGCGGCCTTGGCGGCGGCCTGGTCCGCGGTCAGCTTGGCCTTGGCGGCGGCCGGCTTGACGGCGTGGTCGGCGGCGCGGGTCACGCCCGTGTAGCCGAGTCCCCGGTCGAGGTGGACGATCAGGTCGCCACCGAGCACCGGAAGGTCGTTGTGCGTGCGGACGAAGCGGACGTGCCGGGCACCCTCGGGGTCGATCATGACGTCCTGCGCGTGCAGGTCGTCACCCTTCGACACGCCGGTCGCCGACGCGTGCGCGAAGGCCGCGGTGCGCGCCGCCTCCACCACCAGCGTGGCGTTCGTGGCGGAGGCGGCGGACCGCTCCACCTCCGTGGAGGGACCCGCGAAGGCCGTACCGGCCAGGCCCGTGGCAGCCGTCGCCACCGCGACGGCGACCGCCACGGTGCGTATGTGCGGTCTACGCAATCTGATCAGGGTTCCTTCGTTCGAAGGCGGTCGGGGTGACCAACCGCCTTGAGGCATGGCGCAGTTGGGCGCCACGGGGGCTGGTAGGACCCCGGGGACAACCCTTACGGATCAGTCATGTGCGCGTAAAGCCGGAATGATCCATTTCGCGAACTTCTATGGCAATCCTTTACGAATGGGCGCCACAGAGTGACCACGAGCCCCACAGACTGTGTGTCGGCTGTGGAGACGTCACCTCCATCCCCTAGGTTCCCAGGGGGGAATGTGACCGATATCGCATCAGAAACCGGACCGATGGAAGTGGGTAGGGGATGGTCTCAGCAACGGTGGGACGCGGAGCGGTTCTCGGAGCGGTCGCGCTGTCGCTGCTCGCGGTCCCGGCGCAGGCGGCGACCGGAGGGCCGGACACCACGGCGGCCGCGGCGCTGCCGGCGCCGGACACCGCGGGCCTGGCCGCGGTGCTGCGTTCGGCGGTGGCCCAGGGCGCGCCGGGGGCGCTGGCCCGGATCGACGACCACGGCACGACGTACCGGGTCACCCGCGGCGTCGCCGACCGCGCCACCGGACGCGCCATCAGCACCGACGACCGGTTCCGGATCGGCAGTGTCACCAAGACCTTCTCCACCGTCGTACTGCTCCAGCTCGCCGACGAGCACCGGCTCGTGCTCGACGCGCCGGTCAACCGTTATCTGCCGGGCCTGCTGCCCGACGACCGGATCACGGTACGCCAGGTGCTCGGCCACCGCAGCGGCTTGTACGACTACACGAACGACATGTTCGCCAGCAGCGTCTCCGGCTTCGAGGCGGTCCGGAAGAAGGTCTTCACCTACCGCCAGCTGGTCGCCCTCTCCCTGAAGAAGCCGCGCACCAACGCGCCGGGCGCCGCCTACTCGTACTCCAACACCAACTTCGTCGTCGCCGGGCTCCTCATCGAGAAGCTCACCGGGCAGCCGGTGAGAACGGCGTACCAGGACCGCATCATCGGGCCGCTGAAGCTGACCGACACGTTCTACGTCCACCCGGACACCGCGATCCCGGGCCGGTACGCCCGCGGCTACCTGACGTCGGACACCGCGGGCGCGCCGCTCGTCGACGCGACTGCGCAGACCGTGTCCTGGGCGCAGAGCGCCGGGGCGATCATCTCCAGCGCGCACGACCTCGACGTCTTCTACAGCGCCCTGCTCAAGGGGAAGCTGATGTCCGCGGCGCGGCTGGCGGAGATGGAGCGGTTCACCAAGGTGAACAGCACGACGGCGTACGGGCTCGGGCTGCGGCGGCGTGACCTGACCTGCGGGGTGTCGGTGTACGGGCACACCGGGGCGGTGCAGGGGTACTACACGTACGCGTTCAGCACGAAGGACGGCGGGCGGAGCCTCACGGCCGTGGCGAACACGTCGAACAACGGCAAGGTGCTGGACACGCTGGCCGGTGCCCTGGAATCGGCCTTCTGCGGCAAGCCGAAGGCGGCCGGGCGCTAGCTCCTCGGGGGTCAGCCGCTCACTGGCGTTGCCACAGCGCGGGGGTGTTCGGCGGCTCCCAGCCCTGCTGGGCCTGGTGGGTCTGCAGACAGCGGTAGGCGGCGCCGCCGTACGTCACCGTGGCGCCCGCCTGGTAGACGGTGCCGGCCGACCAGGTGCCGCCCGGGTCGCCCGGATCACCGGGATCGCCCGGGTCACCGGGACCGGTCGCGGTCGTCTTCAGCGTGAGCCCGTAGGACTGCAGGATCGGGTTGACCGGCTGGAAGTACGTCGTGCCGCCGCTCGTGCAGTTGCCCGTGCCGCCCGAGGTGACGCCCTGTGCCTGGCTGCCGGAGACGAACGAGCCGCCCGAGTCGCCCGGTTCGGCGCACACCGAGGTGCGGGTGACCCCGGTGACCGTGCCTTCCTGGTAGGTGACGCTGCTGTTGAGCTGCTGCACCGTCCCGCAGTGCCAGCCCGTCGTCGAGCCGGAACGGCACACGGAGGAGCCCACCGTGGCCTGGGTGGAGCCCGTGACCTGCGCGCTGGAGCCGTTGACGTACGGCGTCGCCGTCCAGTTGGCGTTCGCGGCCACCCACGCCATGTCGTTGCCGGGGAAGACGGACGCCTGGAAGGTGCCCTGCGCCACCCGGTTGGAGCCGGTGGTGGTACTGCCGGCCCGGCCGCAGTGGCCGGCCGTGGCGAAGCCCTGCTGGGTGCCGCGGGTCACCGGGAAGCCGATCGAGCAGCGGCTGCTGTTGTCGATGTAGTACGCGTCGCCGCCGCGCAGGTCGTACAGCGGGCGGGGATGCTCGGCGGACTTCACGACGAGGGCGAGTGAGGCGTCGACACGGGCCGCCGCCAGCAGGGAGCGCGCGGCGTCCGCGCGTACCGCCCGCACCACCAGCGCGTTGGACGGGACGTCGACGTACCAGACCGGGGTGTCGGTGGTGGCGCGCCGGGCGGCGACCCGGTCCAGGCGGGCCTTGGCCGCGTCGAGGGCGGCCAGGGAGTGGTCCACCACGCGCGCGGCGGCGCCCCGGGCCCGGATCGCCGGAACGTCGGCCGGGTCCGTGGTGGCGACGGTCAGGGTGTCCGACTCCGTGCCGCGCACCCAGGCGCCCGCGTAGTGCGCGCCCAGCGCGGCCCGCAGCCGGCCGGAGGCGGCGCCCGCCTCCGCCTCGTTGGCCAGGCGGCGTTCGGCCTGCTGCCGGTTCAGGCCCAGGTCCCGTTCCAGCGCCCGCAGCAGGGCGGGCGGGGCCGCGTCGGTGCGGAGCGTCTCGGCCGCCGTGGGCGCGGCCGGGGAGCCGGACGGCCGGGCGCTCGCGGAGCCGCTGAGCCCGGCCACGAGCAGGGCACCCGCCGCCGCGGCGGCGGCGCACCCGGCTGTGAGGTGTCGTTGGAGCATGGGGAGGTCTCCTCGGATTCGGTGGAGTGCCGGAAACCGTACGGAGCACCCGCCCGCGCTCGTAAGACGTCAGCCGACCCCCTGCCCCGGTGTTATGGCGGCCGCGTCGCTCGCCCGCGCGCCGTCAGGACGCGCGCCCGGCGCGGCGGTGTGCCGTGGCCGCCGGTTCCCCGCGGTGCGCGAGCCAGTGGGCGTATCCGTCGCTGCGCGCCGCCGCGTCCTCGTGCGCCTTGCGGCTCTGCGCGAGGACCGTGGCCGCGGTGCCCGGTCGCTGGCCGGCCGGGCGCCAGCCCAGCAGGTGCCGCCAGACCAGCGGGGTACCGGCGAGCGGGCGGGTGGTGAGGCCGGGCGTCGACGGAAAGGTGGCCCGGCACAGGCCCACGGCCCGGCCGACCTGCACCAGGTGGACGCACGAGGCGGTGTCCGTCTCGTACATGCGGCGGGGGGTGAAGCCGGCCCGGGCGCAGGCCGCGGTGAAGCAGTCGCCGAAACAGCCGTCGCCCGGGACGCACGCCCACGCCTCGTCCGCGAGCGCGGCCAGGTCGATCTCCCGCCCCCGGGCGAGCGGATGGGCGTCGGCGAGCATCACGAAGACCGGGTCGACGGCGATCTCCTCCCAGACCAGGTGCGTGGCCTCGGGCGGGGGCGCGGAGCCGCAAGCACCGGCGAGGGCGAAGTCCAGGCGCCCCTCGGCGAGCAGACCGGCCAGTTCGCGTTCCGACCAGGAGGCGCGGGTGGTCAGGCTGGTGCCGGGGGCGGCGTCGGCGAGCCGGTCCACCAGGGCGCCAAGCAGCGGCCCGTGGGTGCCGCCGAGCCGCAGCCGCTCCCCCTCCCGGCGTCCGCGGGCGAACTCGGCCGCCTCCTGCTGCAGTTCGCTGACCGCGGGGAGCACGATCCGGGTGCGCTCCAGGACCAGTTCACCGAGCGCGGTGGCCCGCACCCCGTGCCGCCCCCGTTCGAACAGGGTGCCGCCCAGGGCCCGCTCGATGCGCCTGAGCTGCGCGCTCAGTGCGGGCTGCGCGAGCCCGAGCGCGGTCGCCGCCCTGGTCAGACTGCCTGCCTCCGCGATGGCCCGAAGGGTCCTGAGATGCCGCAACTCCAGCTCCATGAGGGGAGCTTGCGGTGCCGGAGGGCGCGGGGCAAGAGGTTGGTACAGACCAGAGTGCGGTATCTGATCCCATGCCTGTAAGAAGCGGCGGGCCCGTTCGGCACGCCGGGTGGAGAGGAGCACGAGCGATGCGTGGCACCACCGTCCCACCGGGAACTCCCGGCCTGCCGACCGCTGCCGGGGACGTACCCCTGCACCGGCTGGAGGTGGCCGGGCGCGGGGACCCGCCGTTCGCCGCGGGCTCCTTCGAGGCGGTGGGGCCGCTGTCCCGGTGGGACCGCCCGCACCGGCACACGTTCTACGAGATCATCCACGTCAGCGCCGGTTCCGGTACCCACGTCGTCGACCTGGTGCGGTGGCCCGTGCGGCCCCCGCACCTGGCCGTGGTCCTGCCCGGGCAGGTGCACCACTGGGAGGGCGGCCGGGGCCCTGAGGGGACGCTGGCGCTGTTCACCGACGACTTCCTGGTCGATCACCCCGGCGACCGCGAGGTGCTGCGGCGGCTCGGGGAACGGGGCTGGTTCGCGCTGGACGCCGCACACGACCGGTCCGTGGGGCGGCTGATGGCCGAACTCGTCGCGGAGCACCGGCAGCGCGCCCCGGGCCACGAGAGCGTCCTGCGCGCGCTGCTGCATGTGCTCGTCGTACGCGCCGCCCGGCTGCCCCGGCACGGCGGGGACGGCCGCGACCCGCGGGTCACCGGCCGGTCGGCCGCCGTGTCCCAGGAGTTCACGCGGTTGATCGCGCGCCCGGGGACGGCCGGGTGGTCCGTGCGGGAGTGCGCGAACCGGCTCGGCGTGACACCGGGCTACCTCACCCAGGCGGTACGGGCCGCCACCGGCCGCCCGCCGGGACGGCTGCTGATCGAGGCCCGTGTGTACCAGGCACAGCAACTGCTCGCCCACACCCGGCTGTCGGTGCGGCAGGTCGCCGCCCGCACCGGCTTCGCCGACCCCGCCTACTTCAGCCGGTTCTTCCGGCGGGAGACCGGCAGCAGCCCCGGTGACTTCCGAAAACACCACAGCCGCCACGACCAGTCCATCGAAGTCCCTTCCGCGCGCACCTAGTTTCGTTGCGCATCCGACCCCCCACCAGGAGGAGACATGGACGGAGCAGGCAGGGACGGCGCCGGGGCGCAGGAGGAGTCGAGGGCCGAACGGCTCGTCCACCGCAAGACGGTGCTGCGCGCGGCGCTCGCCGCCACCGCCGCGGTGCCCGTCGCCCTGATCGGCGGCCCGGCGCTCGCCCGCACGTTCGTCGCGGGCGGCACCGCGCCCGGGCTCACCCCACCGTGCGACGACGGCGACGACCCCACGCCGGAGCAGATCGAGGGCCCGTACTTCAAACCGAACTCGCCGCAGCGCACGAGTCTGCTGGAGCCGGGCCTGCCGGGCACCCGGCTCACCGTGACCGGGTACGTCTTCGGCCGGGCCTGCCTCCCCCTGTCCGGCGTCCTGCTGGACTTCTGGCAGGCCGACACCGACGGCGCGTACGACAACACCGGTTTCCGGCTGCGCGGCCACCAGTTCACCGACTCCCGCGGCTCCTTCGCGCTGACCACGATCGTGCCGGGTCTGTATCCGGGCCGGACCCGTCACCTGCACGTCAAGGTGCAGGCGCCGCACCGTCCCGTGCTGACCACGCAGTTGTACTTCCCGAACGAGCCGCGCAACACCACCGACACCCTCTTCGACTCCCGCCTGCTGATGACGGTGCGCGACGGGGGCGGCGGCCGGGAGGCGGCGTTCGACTTCGTCCTCGACGTCCCGCAGGACCCCGGCCCGGGGCCCGGCCCCTCCTCGCCGGAGAACACCTGGACCCCGGGGACCGCGTACCGGACGGGCGACTGGGTCACGTACGCGGCGCGCGCGTACGTCTGCCTCCAGCCGCACACGTCCCAGCCGGGCTGGGAACCCCCGGCGGTACCGGCGTTGTGGCAGGCCGCCTGACGGAGGAGGGGGCCGCCCGTGCCGGACGACGAGCGCCGGCACGGGCGGACGCGCGCCTGCCCCGGAAGGACCGGTGCGTTCCGTGATCTTGGCGGAACGCCACCTTCCGGGACACCATGCCCGGCATGAAGGGTGATCTTTTTTCCAGTCAGCACGTGGTGCAGCCGGCCGTCGAGCCGGGCATGTCCGTGGAGAACGCCAAGTGCATCAAGTACGCGGTGAACGGCGAGATGTACGCCCGGCAGGGCGCGATGGTCGCCTACCGCGGCGACCTCAGGTTCGAGCGCAAGGGGCAGGGCGTCGGCGGCATGCTCAAGCGTGCGGTCACCGGTGAGGGACTGCCCCTCATGGCGGTGCGCGGGCAGGGCGAGGCCTGGTTCGCGCACGAGGCGCAGAACTGCTTCATCGTCGAGGTGGAGCCCGGTGACCAGTTCACCGTCAACGGCCGCAACGTCCTGTGTTTCGACGCCTCGCTGGCGTACGAGATCAAGACCGTGAAGGGGTCCGGCATCGCCGGCGGCGGCCTGTTCAACAGCGTGTTCAGCGGGCAGGGCCGGCTCGGCCTGGTCTGCGAGGGCAACCCGCTGGTCATCCCGGTGTCCGCGCAGGCGCCGGTGTACGTCGACACGGACGCGGTGGTGGGCTGGACGGCCCATCTGCAGACCTCGCTGCACCGCTCGCAGTCCATCGGCTCGATGCTGCGCGGCGGTTCGGGCGAGGCCGTGCAGCTGATGCTCCAGGGCGAGGGCTACGTGGTGGTGCGGCCGAGCGAGCTGACGCCCCAGAAGGCCCAGCAGCACTGACCGTTGCCTGTGATCCGCGTCGCACGGGCAACCCCCGCCGCCGTACCGGCGTCTTGATCGACAACAGACCGGGCCCCGGCCCCTCGGGCCGGGGCATACTTCCGAGATGCTATACACGGTATGTATACCCTCCGTGTATAGAAGGGTACGCATGTACGGCAAGGCTTTCGCCCCGGAGTACCAGGGCGCCCTGACCACCCTGTCCGTGAACTCGTCGCTGGTCGACGTGCTGGCCGAGGGCACCGAGCGGCTGCGCGAGGCCGAGCGGGCCGGACGCCCCGGCGAGGCGGCGCGCTGCGGGCTCGCCGTCGCCGAGGCACACCGGCGGCTCGGCCACGTGCAGGAGGCCGACCGGGCCTGGAAGGCGAGTTACCGCGCCGCCCGCGAGGCCGGCGACACCGCCGCCATGGCCTGGGCGCTGTGGAGCGGGGGCACCCTGGCCCGGCAGCGCGGGGCGTTCCCGCTGGCCTGGCGGCTGCTGGGGCTCGCGGCCGAACTCGGCGAGCGCGGCGGGGACGTCGTCGTGCGCGGCTACTCGCTGGCCGGCCTCGCGGAGACCGGCCGGATCCAGGGCGACTACGCGGCCGTCGGCCGGCTGCACGAGCAGCTGCTGGCCGAGGCCCGCAAGCGGGGCGAGGCCCGGCACACGGTGTGGGCCCTGGAGGGCATCGCCCAGATGCACCGCAACACCGGCGACTACGACCGGGCGTACGCCCTGTTCGAGGAGGCGGCGGAGATAGCCGGCCGGGCCGACGACCGGCGCGGCCACGCCTGGGCGCTGCGCGGGCTCGCGGACGTGCTCTCGGTGCGCGACGGCGCCACCGAACGGGCGCTGGAGCTGCTGGCCGAGGCGGAGGAGACCTGCCGGGAGATGAACCTCTCCAGCGCGCTCGCCTACAACCACAAGATGCAGGGCAACGTCTTCTACCGCGCGGGCCGTTACGCCGAGGCCCGTGACCGGTACGAGCTGGCGCTGACGGAGTTCCGGACGATGAGCGAGCCGCGCGGCGAGGCGCTGTCCCGGCTGGGTCTGGCCAAGTCCCTCGCCCGGCTCGGCCGCGACCGGGCCGAGACCGCCGCCGAACTCGCCGACCTGGCACGGACGCTGGAGCGCAGCGGGCTGCGGCACGCCCGGGAGATGGTGGCCCGGGCCCAGCGGGAGTTCGGCCTCGACGCGGAGGCCGTACGGTGACGGCGCCCGTCTCGCCGGTGCGGGAGTCCGCCCGGCACACCCTCGTCAGGTGCCGCGAGCTGGTGCGGCCGGAACTGCGGGCGGCGGTGGGGCGGCTGCACCCCTGGGTGGCCGAGATGGCCGCGTACTCCTTCGGCTGGTGCGAGGTCGGCGGGGCGCCCGCCGGGGCGCCGGGCGGCAAGGGCGTACGGCAGGCGCTCGCGGTCCTCGGCGCCGAGGCGGCGGGCGCCGACGGCCGGGCCGGGATCCCGGCGGCGGTCGCCGTGGAGCTGGTGCACGCCTTCTCGCTGCTGCACGACGACATCATGGACGGCGACGCGACCCGGCGCAGCCGCCCCGCCGTCTGGCGGGCCTACGGCACGGGCCCGGCCGTCCTGACCGGGGACGCCCTGTTCGCGCTGGCGGTGGACACCGTCGCCGCCGCGACCGAGGCACCCGGTGCGGTACGGCTGCTCTCGGCGGCCCTCGCCGACCTGGTGCGCGGGCAGGCCGACGACCTGCTGTTCGCTACCCGGCCCTGGACCGGTCCGCAACGGGTGACGGCGCGGGAGTACGAGGCGATGGCCGAGGGCAAGACCGGCGCGCTGCTGGGCTGCGCCGCCGCGCTGGGCGCCACGCTCGGCGGCGCGTCCCGGGACACGGCCGTCGCGCTGGACCGGGCCGGCCGGCACCTCGGGGTCGCCTTCCAGTTGGTCGACGACGTGCTCGGCATCTGGGGCGACCCGGCCGTCACCGGCAAGCCCGTCGGCGGTGATCTGCGGGAGGGGAAGAAGACGTTCCCGGTGCTGGCCGCGCTCGGCTCCCCGGCGGCCCGGCACCTGCCCGCGCTGCTCGGGTCCGCCGAGCGCGCCGAGGAGGCCGCCGCGCTGATCGAGGCGGCGGGGGGCCGTACGGCGGCCCTGGCCGAGGCCCACGCCCACACGGCCGTCGCACGGGAGCTGCTCGCCGCCGCGCCCCTGGCCGCCGGGGCCGCCGAGGAGCTGACGGGGCTGCTCGACCTGCTGGTGGGGCGCGCGCTGTAGCCGTGCTCCGAGACGGCGTTGACCGACGGCGGCCCGGCGGGCCAAGGTGCGAGCGGCGCGGTTCCGGACCCGCGCGGGAAAGGTGGAACGCCGTGATCGACCTCGCGGACATCGAGACCGCCGCACAGCGGATCGCCGGACACGTCGTCCGGACGCCGACGGTGCCGAGCCCCGGCCTGGGCGCACTGCTCGGCGTCCCGGCCACCGCCAAGCTCGAACTGCTCCAGCGCACCGGCTCGTTCAAGGCCCGCGGGGCCACCGCCAAGCTGCTGTCGCTCGGCGAGGCCGAGCGGGCGGCGGGCGTGGTCGCGGTCAGCGGCGGCAACCACGGGATCGCGCTCGCGGTGATGGCGGCGGCCCTCGATGTGAAGGCGACCGTGGTGATGCCGCGCACCGCGCCCGCGCGTTCCATCGCGCTGGCCGAGGACGCCGGGGCGTCGGTGCGGCTGACGGACGGCATGGACAGCGCCTTCCGGCTGGTGACCCGGTTGCGGGACGAGGGCCTGACGCTGGTCCACCCGTTCGACGACCCGGTGGTGATCGCCGGCCAGGGCACGGTGGGGCTGGAGCTGGCCGAGGACGCCGGGGAGCTGACCGATGTGGTCGTCAGCGTGGGCGGCGGCGGTCTGATCGCCGGTGTGGCGGCGGCCCTGCGCGCCCTGCGGCCGGGGGTGCGCGTGTGGGGCGTGGAGACGGCGGGCGCCGAGGCGATGTCCGCGGCGCTGAAGGCCGGCGGTCCGGCGCCGGTGCCGCTGTCGTCCCTGGTCACCACGTTGAGCGCGCCCTCGGTGTCGCAGCTGACGTACGACCATGTGTCCGCGCTGGTCGAGGAGGTCCTGGTGGTTGCGGACCGGGACGCGGTGCAGGGCTGTCTGGACCTCGCCGAACACGCCAAGGTGTGGGCCGAGCCGGCCGCGGGCTGCCTGCTGCCGGCGGCCCGGCAGGTGGTGGAGCGGGCCGGCGCCGGCGCCCGGATCGGCCTCGTGGTGTGCGGCGGCAACACCGCGCCGGGGGAACTCGCCGGCTGGGCCGCCTCCTTCGGGCTGCTGTGAGCCGGGGCGTCCGTCCCGGCGCCGCACACCCCTCCGAACGTTTGAATGAAAGGCAGGAAGGGGCCTGAATTGAGGATTCTTTGAACGCACCCCCGCACGCCCCGCGTACTTCTGGGAAAGACGCGGCAGGGGTTTCAGCGAAGGATGACCATGGTCAAGGCGCACGTCTCCGCACACGAGTTGGTCGCCGGCCGGTACCGGCTCCTGGAGGTCTTCTCCCGCGAGACGAACCGCCTGTGGTGGTACGCCGAGGACGTGACCGCGCAGCAGCCCCGCCTGATGGCGCAGACCGCCCTGCCGGACCCCGGTGCCGAGGACACCGCGCGCCGCGTCACCGCCCGGGTCGTCCGCACGTCGGAGACCATGCGGCTGCTGTGCCCCGGCCAGGTCGCCGCGGTCGTCGACGCCGTGGTCGAGGCGGGCACCCTGTGGACGGTCACCGAGTGGATCGACGGCGCGCCCCTGAGCGAAGTCCTGGCCGAGGAGGGTTCGTTCCACCCGGTGCGGGCGGCCCGGCTCGGCCTGGAGCTGCTGGACGTGCTGCAGGCCGCGCACGACGAGGGCGTCACGCACGGGGAGCTGAGCCCCGGTCAGGTCTTCGTACGGGACGGCGGCCCGGTCGTGGTCACCGGGTTCGGTCTGGCGGGCGCGACCCTGGTCCCGCGGCTCACGGCACCGTCGTACGCCTCCCCGGAGCAGGCCCGGGACGAGCGCATCGGCCCGGCCGCCGACCTGTGGGCGCTGGGCGCGCTGCTGTACACGATGGTCGAGGGCCGCCCGCCGTTCCGGGACCGCGGCCGGCCCGACGCCACGTTGAAGGCGGTGGACCGGCTGCCGTTGCGCACCCCGCTGCGCGCGGGCCCGCTGACCCAGGCCGTCCAGGGGCTGCTGCGCAAGGACGCGCGGGAGCGGCTGTCCCGGCCGGTGGTCCGGGAGGCGCTGACCCGGGCGCTGAGCGAGGACACCGACGCGGACCGGGAGCCGGCCCCCGCGCCCCGGCTGCGCGGCGCCTACCGGGGCGTCCGGTCCGCCGGGCCGCTGCGGAGCAGGCGGGTCGCGGCCGTCGGCGCCGCGCTGGCCCTGGTCACGGCGGCCGCAGTGGTGCTGGCCGCGACCGGCGTGCTGCCCGGCACGGGCACGGCCGGGGCACCGCCCCGGGCCGCCGCCCCGGCCACGCCCGCCGGCCGGCACACCGGCGGCGGCACCCCGACCGCCTCCGCGCCGGCCGCCACGCCGAGCGCCCCGGCCTCGTCCGCCCTGCCGGCCGGCTACCGCGGCTACACCGCCCCCGAGGGCTTCTCGGTGGCGCTGCCCGACGGCTGGAAGCGGCTGGCCACCTCCCGGGTGTCCGACCTCGCCTACCGCGTCACCTTCGGCCGGGGCGGCGACTCGCCGACGCTCGCCGTCACCTACAGCGAACGGGTGGGCCCCGACCCGGTCGCCGTCTGGCGGGACGACGTCGAGCCCGGGCTGGCGCGGCTGCCCGGCTACCGCCGGGTGGGTGCCGTACGGGCCGCCACCTACCAGGGGCGCCGGGCCGCCGACCTGGAGTGGCTGGCGGGGTCGGGCGACGCGCGGACGCACACCTTCGGGCGGGGCTTCCTGCTCGGCGGGACGCGCGGCTTCTCCCTGCGCTTCACCACCCCGGCCGCGGCCTGGGACGACACGGCCAACCGGCTGGCGCTGAAGACGTTCCTGGAGACGTTCCGGCCGCCGAAGGGCTGAGCCGTGCCCGCGGGCCGTTTTCCGGCCGCCGAGCCGGGGACTCGCTTCTTATGGTGCAAATCGGATACACGATGATGACCGAGCAGACGGGTCCCCGGGACCTGGTGGACCACGTGGTGCGCGCCGAGGAGGTCGGCTTCGACTTCTCGGTGATCTCCGACCACTACTTCCCGTGGCTGCGCTCGCAGGGGCACGCCTCGTACGCCTGGAGCGTGCTGGGCGCCGCCGCCCAGGCCACCTCGCGGATCCCCCTGATGACCTACGTCACCTGCCCGATCCTGCGCTACCACCCGGCGATCGTGGCGCAGAAGGCCGCGACCGTGCAGCTGCTGTCGGAGGGCAGGTTCCGGCTCGGCCTCGGCGCGGGCGAGAATCTGAACGAACATGTCGTGGGCGGCGGCTGGCCCCCGGTCGACGTCCGCCACGAGATGCTCGAAGAGGCGGTGCAGATCATCCGCGCGCTGTTCGAGGGCGGCCACGTCACCCATCACGGGCAGCACTACGACGTGGAGTCGGCCCGGCTGTGGGACCTGCCGGAGCAGGCGCCGCCGATCGGCATCGCCGTCTCCGGCGAGCAGTCCTGCAAGCTCGCCGGGCACCTCGCCGACCTGGTCATCGCGACCGAGCCGAAGGGCGGCCTGCTGGAGGCCTTCGACCGGCACGGCGGCAGCGGCAAGCCCCGGGTGGGCCAGCTGCCGGTCTGCTACGACCCCGACCGGGACACGGCGATCAAGCGCGCCCACTCCCAGTTCCGCTGGTTCGGACTGGGCTGGAAGGTGAACGCCGAACTGCCCCACCCGGACTCCTTCGAGGCCGCGACCCAGTTCGTCACCGAGGACGACGTCGCCTCCGCGATTCCGTGCGGCGACGACCCCGACGCCTTCGTGGAGGCGGTACGGCCCTACGCCGAGGCCGGATTCGGGGAGGTCGCGCTGGTGCAGATCGGCGGGGACACGCAGCCGGAGTTCCTCGACTGGTCGGCGAAGACCCTGCTGCCCGCGCTGCGGCAGGCGTTCGCCTGACGGGCCGCCGTCCGGCCCGGTAGGGCGCGGGCGTCCGCGCGATCGTGCGGAATCAGTCACTTGGGTGAGCATCCCGGCCGCTTCGGGGGTACTAGAGGGCCCTACGTCAATTGTTGCCGGAGGCCCCCGCGTGAACTCGTTCGTGCACAAGACCCTGGTGGTGCAGCTCCTGTCCCAGGGCACCGGCCGGTGTCCGGTGCTGGCCCACCTCAGCTACGACGCCGACGACCCGTTCGCCGTCACCGCCGTCTTCGCCCACGACGGCCGGGTGCTGGCGTCCTGGCGGCTGGACCGGCAGATGCTGAGCGACGGGCTGGCCCGGCCGGTCGGGGTCGGCGATGTGCGCATGCGGCCGGAGGCCACCGGCCTCTGGCACGAGCTGCGCCTGGAGTTCCTCGGGGACGCCCGGCCGGACGGCGGCCGGCACCACGCGGTGGTGTTCGCCTGGGCGCCCGCGATCGCCGCGTTCCTGCGCGAGACCCACAAGGTCGTCCCGGTGGGCCGGGAGCACTTCCCGGCGGACGAGCTGCTGGCGGAGATCCTCTCCACGGCTGAGTAGCCGTACTCATGCCCGCGGCCCGCGCCGGGCCGCACGATGGGGCTCCTACGACCCCGAGGCCGTCCTCAGGCAAGGAGCCCGCCGTGACCGCAGTGCACCTCTCCCCGCTCCGCGCGCCGCGCCGCGTACCGCCCGCCCTGTTCGCGGGCGTGGTGGCCGCGGGGCTGGCCCTGTCGGCATGGGGCGCACGCGACCGCACCACCTGGCTGCTGGAGACGGTGTGGGCGCTGGTGGGCCTGCCGGTGGTGGTGCTGGCCTGGCGGCGCTTCCCGCTGACGGGGCTGCTGTGCGGGCTGCTGACCGTGCACGCGCTGGTCCTCGCGCTCGGCGGTCACTACACCTACGCGGAGGTGCCGGCGGGCGACTGGGTGCGCGACGCCCTCGGCCTGGACCGCAACCCGTACGACCGCTTCGGCCACCTGATGCAGGGTTTCGTCCCGGCCGTGCTGGTGCGCGAACTGCTCAGCCGTACCTCGCCGTTGCGCGGCAGCCGCTGGCTGGCGCCCCTCACCGTGTGCGCCTGCCTGGCCTTCAGCGCCTGTTTCGAGCTGCTGGAGTGGCTGGCTGCCGAGATCGGCGGGCACGGCGCGGACGCGTTCCTCGCCACCCAGGGCGATGTGTGGGACACGCAGTGGGACATGTGCTGCGCGCTGATCGGGGCGGTGCTGTCCGTGCTGCTGCTCGGCAGGGTGCACGACCGGCAGCTGGGGGCTCTGGCGGCCCGCCGGTCCTAGGGTCTTTCTTCCGGATCAGGCCGGCCCCGAGCGACCGCGCCACCTGGCGCGACACCGGCAAGATCCGGAAGAGAGGCGGCCCTAGCGGTCCGTCCGGGAGGTGTGCCGGCGGCGGGCCCACAGCGGCAGGCCGTACCAGCACAGCAGGTACCAGGCGACGACGGCCGCCACCAGGTACGGCACGTAGCCGTCGTGGGTGGCCACCCGGAGGATCAGCAGCAGGGACGACGTCATCGTGGCGAGCAGCAGGACCAGGCCGACGAAGGTCATCCGGGACGCCAGCCGCACCGCCTGCGGCTTGACCCGGCGGCCGGAGACCAGGCGGTGCAGGGACACCGGTCCGATGAGGGCTCCGGTCGCGCAGGCGCCCAGGACGACGGTGACGATGTAGATGGCCTGGTCGGTGGTGGTGAGCTGGGTGTACTTGGGCTGGAAGACGACGGTCAGCAGGAATCCGAAGAGGATCTGCACCCCCGTCTGCGCCACCCGGACCTCCTGGATGAGCTCGCCCCACATCCGGTCGGCCCGCTCCTCCTCGGTCTCGTTCCGCCCTCTTCGCTGTCCTGCCTCCGTCATGCGGTTGCGTGTAACCGCCCGGCCGTCCCTTCAAACGGTCCGCGTGTCCGCGGCTACCAGCGGTGTTCGACCTGGTCCTTGATCCGCCGTTCGTACAGGTCACGGATCGCGGTGAGGGACTCTTCGGGCAGCGGCGGCAGCTTCGCCGCGGTGGCGTTGGCGCGGGCCTGCTCCGGGTTGCGGGCGCCGGGGATCACCGTGGTCACACCGTCCTGCTCGATGATCCAGCGCAGCGCCAGCTGGGCCGGGGTGTACCCCTCCGGGGCGAGCGCGGCGAACTCGGCGGCGGCCTCGACGCCGGTGCCGTAGTCGACGCCGGAGAAGGTCTCGCCCTGGTCGAAGGCCTCGCCGTGCCGGTTGAAGGTGCGGTGGTCGTCGGCCGCGAACACCGTGTCCTTCGTGTACTTGCCGGACAGCAGCCCGGAGGCGAGGGGGACGCGCGCGATGATGCCGACGCCGGCCGCGCGGGCGGCGGGCAGCACCTCGTACAGGGGCTTCATGCGGAAGGGGTTGAGGATGATCTGCACGCTCGCCACGTGCGGCCGGGCGATCGCGGTGAGCGCCTCGGCGCAGGTCTCCACGCTCACCCCGTACGCGGCGACGCGCTCCTCCTCGACCAGGGTGTCCAGGGCGTCGAACACCGCGTCGGAGGAGTAGACCGGGGTGGGCGGGCAGTGCAGCTGCACCAGGTCGATCCGGTCGACGCCCAGGTTGCGGCGCGAGCGGTCGTTCCAGGCGCGGAAGTTGTCCAGCACGTAGTTCTCGGGGACCTGCTCCGCCCGGCGTCCCATCTTGGTGGCCACCAGCACGTGCAGATCGGGGCGGCCGCGCAGGAACGAGGCGATGGTGCTCTCGCTGCGTCCGTCGCCGTACACGTCGGCCGTGTCGAAGAAGGTGACCCCGGCCTCGGCCGCCGCCTCCAGGACGGACAGGGCCTCCTTGTCGTCCACGGCTCCCCAGTCGGCGCCCAGCTGCCATGTCCCGAGGCCGACCACCGACGCCCACTGGCCCGACCTGCCGATCACGCGTTCGTCCATGGCGCCAGTCTGTCACCCGGCACGGCTCCGCCGCGCCCTGCGGAACGCACCCCTCCGCCCACGGGCCTCACCCGGACGGGTGAGACACGTCGACGGACGGCGGACCCGGCGGTCACCGCGGCCGAACTCCCCGGGTTCCCGGGGGAGCTGCATGGGTGTTCGGGATCGGCTTCCGGGACCGGCTGCCGCGGTGGCTCACCGCCCGGGCGTGAGCTGTGCCTGTACGGCGGGCCCGTAGCGGTCGGCGAGGGCGTCGGCGTCGGTGCCGCGCAGGTGCGGGCCGCGGGCGATGCCGTACATGACGCCGAGGCCGACCAGGGCGGCGACGGCGAGTTCGGCGCGCAGGCCCGCGTCGGGGCCGGCGAGCCGCGCGGCGAGGCGTTCGGTCACCTGGGCGCGGAAGTTGGCGCGCAGCACCTCGCCGTGGTCGCCGTGCAGCGGGGCGAAGGCGATGCGCAGCAGCGGGTCGGCGCCCCGCTCGCGCTGGCTGGACACGACGTGCCGGACCATGTGCCGGCCGAGGTCGTCCAGCGGGGCGTCCAGCAGGTCGTCGGCGTCGGTGTCGAAGGACATCACGTGGGCGAACAGGGCGTCCTTGTTGCCGAAGTACTTCAGGATCAGCGGCGGGCTGACCCCGGCCCGCTCGGCGACGGCCTTGAGGGTGATGTCGGCGTGCGCGTGCCGGGCCAGGAGGTGGCGGGCGGCCTTCAGGATGGCGGCCTTGGTGGCCTCGGCGTCCCGGCGTGCGGGGACGGGCGCCTGACCGGGTGGCGTGGTCATGGTCCTCATGCTCCCTCCAGTGCCTCGTCGCGGGTGCCCCGGGCGGCGCCGCGGTCCCGCCGGGTGCCGCGGGCGGGGCCGTCGCCGGGGATGGACAGGGCCGCCGCGCAGGCTGCGAGGGCGACGGTGCCGGCCAGGGCGAAGGCGAGCAGGTAGCCGTGAAGGGTGGGCACGGGCACGCCGCCGAGGGGGCTGCTGTGGTGGACGAGGACGGCGGCGACGGCCGCGCTGGAGACGGCCTGGCCGATGGTGCGCATGAGGACGTTGACGCCGTTGGCGGAAGCGGTCTGGGCGGCCGGTACGGCGCGCAGGATCAGGGTCGGCAGCGCGGAGTAGGCCAGCGTGGTGCCGGTCGCCACCACCGACGCCCCCAGGATGATCATCCACAGGTCGCGGCTGTCGGCGATGCGCAGCGCATACCCGCAGGCGATGACGGCGGCGCCCAGCGCGAGCGTGATCCGCGGGCCGCGCCTGGCCGAGATGCGGGCCGACAGCGGGGAGAACAGCAGCATGGTGACGCCGCCGGGCAGCAGGCAGAGTCCGGTGGCGACGATGGACAGGCCGAGGCCGTACCCGGTGGCCTTCGGCGCCTGCACCAGCTGGGCGGTGACCAGCGAGTTGGCGTAGAAGGCGAACCCGGTGAGCAGGGCCGCCACATGGGACAGGCCCACCCGCGGCCGGGTGACCAGCCGCAGGTCGACCAGCGGCCGGGCGGCGCGCAGTTGCTGCCGGCACCACAGGACGAGGACGACGACGGCCGCGAGGAACAGGGCGAGGACCCGGGTGCTGCCCCAGCCCCAGGTGCCGCCCTGGGAGACGCCCAGCAGCAGGCAGACCAGCCCGGCGGCGAGGCCGAGCGCGCCGGCGACGTCGAAGCGGCCCGGCTCGCGCAGCGGCGACTCCCGCACCGCCCACCAGGTCGCCGCGACCCCCAGCGCGCCGAGGGCGCTGGTGAGCCAGAACATGGTGTGCCAGTCGGCGTACTGCACGACCAGCGCGGCGAGCGGCAGGCCGAGCGCGGCGCCGATGCCGACGGTGGAACTCATCAGCGCCACCGCCGATCCGCGGCGCTCGGGCGGGAGTTCGTCGCGCAGGATGCTGATGGAGAGCGGGACCACGGAGGCGGCGGCGCCCTGGAGCGCGCGGGCGGCGATGAGCACGCCGATGTCGGAGGAGAGCGCGCACATCACGGAGCCGACGGTCATCAGGGCGAGCGCGGCGGTGAGGACCCGGCGCTTGCCGTACATGTCGCCGGCCCGGCCGAGCACGGGGGTGAGGACGGCGCCGGAGAGCAGGGTCGCGGTGACCGTCCAGGAGACGGTGGCGGCCGACGCGCCGGTGAGCCGGGGCAGGTCGGGCAGGAGCGGGACGACCACGGTCTGCATGACCGCCATGAGGATGCCGCCCGACGCCAGTACCGGGACGGTGAGCCGGTCGCGCAGCCGGGGCCGCGGGGGTATGGGGGCTGGCTGGTCCATCGGCGCTCCTGCGGGCGGCACGGTGACGAGGTGAATACCCATTCACCTTATCGAGTGAATGGGTATTCACCAACGTTTCTTCGCCCGAACGGGGACGCCGGGGTCTCAGGCCAGGTTCTGCTCCAGGACGGCCAGGTAGTGGTGCATGAAGTGGTCGCGCATTCCGTCGGAGGCGGGCGCGAACGGGTCCGCCGTCAGCCCCTTGGCCCGGTCGCCGAGCGCCGAGAGCATCGGCATCGACTCGTGCAGCCGGCCCTTGGAGTCGAAGTGGCGCAGCGCCCTCACGTGGGTGAAGGCGGGCTCCGGCGGGAGCTGGGGGACGATGTCGTTGTTGTTGACGAAGCGGTACATCCGGCCGCCGAAGCCCTTGTGGAAGGCCTCGGCGAGCATCCGGTCGCAGGTGCGGGGCTGGCCGTAGGTGTAGACGCCGTCCGCGGCCAGGTGCGGCTCCTCCAGGTACAGGCGGGCGCCGGCCAGCATCGCGAGCGCTCCGCCGAGGCTGTGCCCGGTGAGGTAGACGGCCTGGCCGTCGGTGCGCAGCTCGGCGAGGGCGTCGTGCACGGACGGGTAGACGGACTCCAGGGCCTGCGCGAAGCCGTGGTGGACGTAGCCGTGGCCGCCGGGGCCGGGCCGGGGCGGGGTGGTCGCGTCCGAGAGCCAGTCCTTGATCTGGGCGGGCTCGGTGCCGCGGAACGCGGTGACGATCATACGGTCGCTCGCCAGGGTGCAGGCCTGGGTGTCCTCCAGCGGGAAGGGCGGCGTGAACCGGGTGTGGTGGTGCCGCACCTCCTCGAAGCCCCACTGGGCGGCCTGGTGCTCGATGGCGGCCCGGTCCTCGTAGGCCAGTGCGGCGGCGCGGGCCAGCCAGTAGGCGCGCTGGAGGCTGTAGCCGGTCGAGGTGTGGTCGAACGCGACGGGTACGGCCATGCGGGGACTCCTTGGGTGGGGGGAGCTGCCGAAGAGCGGCTAGCCCCGGCGGGACGTGGAGCGGGCGTGCAGGGCGCGGGCGGCGCGGGGGCCGAGCCAGCGCTTGAGCCGGCGCAGCGGCTCCAGTTGTCCGGCCGCCTTGTCCAGGCCGTAGTACAGCTGCGGCGGAACGTAGGGCAGCAGCGGCGAGTGGCGCTGGCCGAGCAGGGCGAACATCCGGTGCGGGGGCAGGTGGATGTAGCGGGGCAGGTTCTCGTACCACTGGGCGCTGTAGCGGGCCGCGCTCTGCACGGACAGCAGTTCCGCCTGGCGCCGGCGTTCGTAGGCGGCGAGGGCCTCGGGCAGGGCGGCGTGCTCGCGCAGGGCGCCGGCCAGGCACATGGCGTCCTCCAGGGCGAGGGTGGTGCCGGCGCCGATGGAGTAGTGGGTGGTGTGGGCGGCGTCGCCGAGCAGGACCAGGTTGCCGTGGTGCCAGGTGCGGTTGGTGAGGGTGCGGAAGGTCTGCCAGGAGGCGCCGGCGCGGGCGATGAGGGGGTGGCCGTCGAGGACGTCGGCGAAGAGCTTCTCCAGCAGGGCGAGTCCCTCGGCCTCGTCGGCGCGGTCCAGGCCGAGGCCGGTGAAGGTCCGCGGGGAGCACTCGACGACGCAGGTGCTGTGGTCGCCGCTGTAGCCGTAGCCGTAGGCCCAGATCCAGCCGTGCTCGGTCTCGGTGAAGGCGAAGGTGAAGGCGTCGAAGACCTTGGTGGTGCCGAGCCAGACGTAGGGGTTGCGGCCGGCGGTGACGCGGGTGCCGAAGTGGCCGGCCGCGCGGGTGCGCAGCGCGCTGTGCACGCCGTCGGCCGCGACGACGAGGTCGGCGTCGGCGGGCGGCTCCGTCGGTTCGCTCTCGAACTCCAGGCGGACGCCCAGGGCGCGGGCCCGGTCGGCGAGCAGGCCGAGCAGCCGGTGCCGGCCGATGCCGAAGCCCTCGTCGCCCCGGTGCCGGGTGGTCAGGTCGCCGACGCGGGCGACGCCGTCGGTCCAGCGCACGGAGTGCTCCTCGATCGCGCGCGCCGATTCCGGATCGTGCTCCCGCAGCTTGTCCAGGAGTCCGCGCCAGTACGTGACACCCCAGCCGTAGGTGGAACCCTCCGGGTTGCGTTCATGGACGGTGATGTCATGGGACGGGTCCTGCCGCTTGAGCAGGATGGCGAGGCACAGGCCCGCGGGCCCGCCTCCGACGCAGACGACCTTCACACGCACACCCCTGTCAGTCACCGGACGTGATCGGACGGAACCGGAGGGTAGCAGGACGGCGGGCCGCCCGATCGCGTCAGCTTGGTGCGGTGAGCCGCGCCACCCGGACGGACGGCAGCCGGAAAGGATCATCGAAAACGCGGACGCCCCGGCAAGGAATTCCCCGTTCCGGAGCAGATCGACCCACCGTCAGAGCAAGATCATCTTAGTTCAACTCTGTAGGACATGTTGTTAATTGTCCGGATCGTAGCCAACCGGTTCCGGCCGATTTCTTCCGCTCCTGAACGTCCCGATAGGCATGCGTGGTCACCACCGGACCACTCCTGAGGAGGACCCGCATGCCCGACATCACCCGGCGCCGCGCGCTCACCACGGCAGCCGCCGTCGCCGCGACGGCCTCGGTCGCCGCCACCCTCGCCGCGCCCGCCGCGTCGGCCGCCGGCCACCACACGCCCACCACCCCGGACTCCTTCGACGAGGTCTACAAGGGCCGCCGGATACAGGGGCGTCCGGCGAGCGGCGGCGGACACCACCACGAACACGGCGGCGGCTACGCGGTGTTCGTCGACGGCGTGCAGCTGCACGTGATGCAGAACGCCGACGGCAGCTGGATCAGCGTCGTCAGCCACTACGACCCGGTGCTCACCCCGCGCGCCGCCGCCCGTGCCGCGGTGGACGAGCTGCAGGGCGCACCGCTGCTGCCGTTCCCCGCCAACTGACCACCCTCGCAAGGACTTCCGGAGCACCGCGCACCATGACCGTACGCAAGAACCAGGCCACCCTCACCGCCGACGAGAAGAAGCGGTTCGTGGCCGCCGTCCTCGAACTCAAGCGCAGCGGGCGCTACGACGACTTCGTCCGCACGCACAACGAGTTCATCATGTCGGACACCGACACCGGCGAGCGGACCGGCCACCGCTCCCCGTCCTTCCTGCCCTGGCACCGCAGATTCCTGCTCGACTTCGAGCAGGCGCTGCAGTCCGTGGACTCCTCGGTGGCGCTGCCCTACTGGGACTGGAGCACCGACCGCACGGTGCGCGCCTCGCTGTGGGCCCCGGACTTCCTCGGCGGCACCGGGCGCAGCACCGACGGCCGGGTGATGGACGGCCCGTTCGCCGCGTCCACGGGCAACTGGTCGGTCAACGTGCGGGTCGACGGCCGTACGTTCCTGCGCCGCTCGCTCGGCACGAGCGTGCGGGAGCTGCCCACGCGCGCCGAGGTGGAGTCGGTGCTGTCGATGGCGACGTACGACATGGCGCCCTACAACAGCGCCTCGGACGGCTTCCGCAACCACCTGGAGGGCTGGCGCGGGGTCAACCTGCACAACCGGGTGCACGTGTGGGTCGGCGGGCAGATGGCCACCGGGGTCTCCCCCAACGACCCGGTGTTCTGGCTGCACCACGCCTACATCGACAAGCTCTGGTCGGAGTGGCAGCGGCGGCACCCGGGCGTCGGCTACGTGCCGACGGGCGGCACGCCGGACGTGGTGGACCTGAACGACACCATGAAGCCGTGGAACACCGTGCGCCCCGCGGACCTGCTGGACCACACGAAGTTCTACACGTTCGACGTCTGATCAGACCTCGGCGGTCCGGCACTCCGGGTGGCCCCAGCCCTGCGCGTTCTTGGCGATCTTCTCGCCGGCCGCGTAGGGCCGGCCGCACTGGCAGCGGCCGGGGAACTTCGCCTTGATCGTGCGGGCGGACGCGCCGCCCCCGGAGCGCGAGGACGCGGCGCCGCCGGTGCGGCGGGGCGCCTTCCCGCGCGGCGACCCGGCCGCCTTCGGGGTGTCGGGCGACGGCGGGGGCTCCGGCGAGCCGAGCGCGCTGCCGGCCGGCTCCTGGACGGAGGCCGCCTGGCTGGCCGCGCGGTCGGCGAAGTCGTTCAGCGGGTCGCCGTCGACCTGGTGGGCGGGCACGTAGCGGAACTCGACGGACCGGCCGCCGAGCAGCTCGTCGATGCGGACCACCAGGTCCTGGTTGGCGACGGGCTTGCCGGCGGCGGTCTTCCAGCCGTTGCGCTTCCAGCCGGGCAGCCAGGTGGTGACGGCCTTCATCGCGTACTGGGAGTCCATCCGGATCTCCAGCGGGACGTCCGGGTCGACGGCCGCGAGCAACTGCTCCAGGGCCGTCAGCTCGGCGACGTTGTTGGTGGCCCGGCCGAGCGGGCCCGCCGCCCAGCGCGCGGGGGTCCGCTCGTCGCCGTCCGAGACCACCCACGCCCATCCGGCCGGTCCGGGGTTTCCCTTCGAAGCCCCGTCGCACGCGGCCACCACACGTTCACGCATGTCCTCGATCATGCCATGGCCGCAGGCAGCGCCGTTCCGGGACCGCTCAGACGTCCCTGACCTTCGGCATCTCGCCCTCGGTGGTCGCGATGTCGATCACCGAGAAGTTCGCGCCCTGCGGGTCGCTCAGCGCCGCGAACCGGCCGAAGGGGCTGCTCATCGGCCCGAAGCGGAGGATCCCGCCGAGCTTGACGGCCCGGTCGACGGCGGCGTCGCAGTCGTCGACGGCGAAGTAGACGTTGATGTACGACGGCACCTCGGGCGGGAAGTCGTCCGTCATGCGCATCCGGCCGAGGACGGTGTCCTCGCCGACGTCGAACATCCGGAAGTCGACCGCGTCGTCCTCGATCTCCTTCATCCGGTACGGGAAGACGGCCGAGAGGAAGGCGTCCGCCTGGTCCGGCTCCCTGGTGAAGACCTCGGCCCAGCAGAAGGCGCCGGGCGTGGCCGTCGTCTCGAAGCCCTCGTGGGTGCCCGCCTGCCACACGCCGAACACGGCCCCGCTGGGCTCCCGGGCCAGGCACATGGTGCCGAACTCGCCCACCTGCATCGGCTCCATCAGCACCTCGCCGCCGTTCTGCCGGATCCTGTCCGCGGTGGCCGCGGCGTCCGGCGAGGCGAAGTACAGGCACCACTGCGACTGGCCCTCCTGGCCGGGCATCGGCGGGACGACGGCGGCGACGGCCTTGCCGTCCGCGTAGGCCTGCGTGTAGTTGCCGTACGCCGACGACGACTCGCCGAAGGTCCAGCCGAGGACGTCACCGTAGAACCGCTTGGCCCCCTCGACGTCGCTGAACATCGCATCGGCCCAACAGGGCGTTCCCTCGGGTTGCACGGCCATGATCGAAGCCCTCTCGGTCAGCTGCTCTGTCCCGCTTCCTCACGCTAGCCATCCCCCCGTCGCCCCGCTCGCCGAACGCCCGGGGCCGTAAACCTCGGCAAAGCCGGGCGCGGGTGCACAAGATCGGCGCGCGGTCGCCACAACCGCCACAGAACACACCTCCCGCAGGTTTGCGCCACACAGTGATCGAAAGCGCCCCTTTCACGCTGTACCGGGGCATCAGACGTCCTGTTTGGCTGTTCCGAGCACAGCGGCATCCCGCGCACCACCGAGATCCGATCCGTACCGTCCCCGTCCGCCTGTTTGCAGGAGGGAATGTGTCCACTCCGGACATCGCCACCGGTTCCGCAGTCGACGAACCCGAGTCCGGCCCCCCGGCCGACGCCCGGCTCACCAGCCTGAGCACCCGGGCGGCCCGGCAGCTCACGACCACCACCAAGTCCGAACCGCAGATGCAGGCCATCACCTCGCGATGGCTGCTGAAGACCCTGCCGTGGGTGGACGTCAAGGGCGGCGCCTACCGGGTCAACCGGCGTCTGCAGCTGCGCACCGGGCGGGGGCGCGTGCACTTCGAGCAGAACGGCGCCGACGACGTCCGGGTGATTCCCGAGACCCTGACCGAGCTGCCGATCCTGCGCGGCTATCCCGACACCGAGGTGCTGCGGGAGATCGCCACCCGCTTCCAGCCCCGGGAGGTGCGCCCGGGCCAGGTGCTGTTCGAGGCGGGGCAGCCGGTCACCGAGGCCTACCTCGTGGCGCACGGACGCTTCACCCGCTACGCCGTCGGGAAGTACGGCGACGAGGAGATCGTCGGCGTCGTCACCGACGGCGACCAGATGGGCGACGAGGCGGTCGGCCAGTCCGATCCGCTCTGGCTGACCTCCGTCCGGGCGGAGACCGCCGGTGTGGTGCTGGCGCTGCCCTGGGCGGTCGTGGAGGAGTACACCGCACGGGTGCCCTCCCTCGCGGCGCACCTGCGGGCGTACGTCGAGCGGCAGCGCCGGCCGATGAACCGCAAGGGCGAGGCGGAGCTGCCCGTGCAGGCCGGGCACGTCGGCGAGGCGACCCTGCCGGCCGGCTTCGTCGACTACGACCTCACGCCGCGCGAGTACGAGTTGTCGCTCACGCAGACCGTGTTGCGGGTGCACACCAGGGTGGCCGACCTCTACAACGACCCGATGGACCAGACCGCCCAGCAGCTGAGGCTGACCGTCGAGGAGATCCGCGAGCGGCAGGAGTGGGAGCTGGTCAACAACCGCGAGTTCGGACTCCTGCACAACGTCGACTACGGCCAGCGCATCAGCAGCCTGACGGGACCGCCGACCCCCGACGACATGGACGAACTGCTGGCGATGCGGCGCAAGACGAAGGTGTTCCTGGCCCACCCGAAGGCCATCGCGGCCTTCTTCCGGCAGTGCAACAAACGGGGTCTGGTGCCGGGCACCGCGAGCGTCGACGGTCACGAGGTGCCCGCCTGGCGAGGCGTGCCGATCTTCCCGTGCAGCAAGATCCCGATCACCGGGAACCACACCAGCAGCATCATCGCGCTGCGCACCGGCGAGGCCGACCAGGGGGTGATCGGCCTCTACCAGACCGGCATCCCCGAGGAGTTCCAGCCGGGCCTGAACGTCCGCTTCATGGGCATCGACAGCGCCGCGATCGTCAACTACCTCGTGACGGCCTACTACTCGCTGGCCATCCTGGTGCCCGACGCCGCCGGAATCCTGGAGAACGTCCAGGTCGGCCGGACCGCCGAGTGACGGCCGGGAGCACGCGATGAGCACACCGACCCACGCGTACCGGCTGCCCGGACCGCCGGACATCGCCCGGAGCATGCGCAGGGACCGGCGCACCGGGACGATCCCCGGACTGCGCCACCGGCCGGCCGCTCCCGCCGACCCGGCGAAGGCCGCCGAGGTCGACCGGCGGCTGGAGTCCTGGGCGCGCGGCCTGGACCTGTTCCCCGCGGCGTGGAAAGGGGACTTCTCCGGCTTCCAGTTCGGCCGGGCCGTCGTCCTGCAGCATCCCGGCGCCCTCGACCTGGACCGCCTGACGGCCGCCGGCAAGCTGCTGCTCGCGGAGAACGTCGTCGACTCCTGCTACTGCGAGGAGGACGAGGGCCGGGGCGGCGCCCGCCGCGGCCTCGGCGGACGGCTGATCACGGCACAGTCGGCGATCGACCCCTACCACGGCATCCCGGAGCTGGAGGAGGAGTGGCGCGAGGGCGTACGGGCCGACGGTCCCCTGCGCTCGTACCACTTCGCCCTCGCCGACTACGCGACGTTCGCCACGCCCAGCCAGACCGACCGGTTCGTGCACGACATCGCCCGGCTGCACCTGGGCTACCTGGCCGAGGCCGCCTGGGCGGAGACCCGGTACACGCCCAGGGTGTGGGAGTACCTGGTGATGCGGCAGTTCAACAACTTCCGGCCCTGTCTGTCGATCGTCGACGCGGTGGACGGCTACGAACTGCCCGAACAGGTCTACGCCCGCCCCGAGATCCAGCGGATCACGGCGCTGGCCTGCAACGCCACCACCATCATGAACGACCTGTACTCCTTCACCAAGGAGCTGGCCAGCGATCCGACCCACCTGAACCTGCCGCAGGTGGTCGCCGCCAACGAGCGCTGCGGGCTGAAGGCCGCCTATCTGAAGTCCGTCGAGATCCACAACCGGATCATGGAGGCCTTCGAGGAGGAGTCCGCCGTCCTGTCCGGCACCTCGCCCGTCGTGGAGCGCTACGCCCAGGGACTGGCCGACTGGGTGTCCGGCAACCACGAGTGGCACGCCACCAACTCCCACCGCTACCACCTGCCCGACTACTGGTAATCGCCCGCTCTCACCGAACGAACCACCCCCCACTGCGCAACGAGGAGCCACCGTTGACGACCGTGCCCGTCACCCGGACCGCATCCGTTCCGGTACCGGCCCAGTCCACCTACCAGAGCCGCGTCGCCGACTACTGGAACGCCGAGGAGAACCCGGTCAACCTCGAACTCGGCAAGATCGACGACCTCTACCACCACCACTACGGGATCGGAGCGGCCGACCGCTCTGTGCTGGACGAGCCGGACAGCGCGCTGCGGCGGGAGCGCATCACCACCGAGCTGCACCGGCTCGAACACGCCCAGGCCGAACTGCTCGCCTCCCACCTCGGGCCGCTCTCCCCCACCGACCGGGTCTTCGACGCCGGCTGCGGCCGCGGCGGCGGCAGCGTGGTGGCGCACCTGCGGTACGGCTGCCACGCCGACGGCGTCACGATCTCCGCCAAGCAGGCCGACTTCGCCAACGAGCAGGCCCGCCGTCGGGGCATCGACGGCAAGGTGCGCTACCACCACCGCAACATGCTCGACACCGGCTTCGAGACCGGCGCGTACGCGGCGTCCTGGAACAACGAGTCCACCATGTACGTCGAGCTGGACCTGCTCTTCGCGGAGCACGCCCGGCTGCTGCGCCGCGGCGGACGCTACGTGGTGATCACCGGCTGCTACAACGACACCTACGGGCGGGCCTCCCGCGAGGTGTCGCTGATCAACGCGCACTACATCTGCGACATCCATCCGCGGTCGGCGTACTTCCGCGCGATGGCCCGCAACCGGCTGGTGCCCGTGCACGTGGAAGACCTGACACAGGCCACGATCCCCTACTGGGAACTGCGCAGGGAGGCGGACCACCTGGTCACCGGCATCGAGGACACGTTCCTGTCCGCGTACCGCAACGGCAGTTTCCAGTACCTGCTCATCGTGGCCGACCGGGTCTGACCCCGGCGAAATCCCGTCGACAGCACGGGCGTCGGGGCGCTGGGATGGGCCTCGATGAGTGCCTTCCCCAGCATCCCGCGGATGCACAGCGACGAGATCGCCCTCGACGCCCCGCTGGTCCGGCGGCTGATCGCCCGCCGGTTCCCGCAATGGGCGGCGCTGCCCGTACGGCGCCTCGCGTCCTCGGGGACCGAGAACGCCATGTTCCGTCTGGGCGGCGATCTCGTGGTCCGGCTCCCCCGGCGCCCGTCCGCCGTGCCGGACGTGACGCACGAGCAGCGCTGGCTGCCCCGGCTCGGTCCGCTGCTTCCGGTGCCGGTGCCCGAGCCGCTGGGCGTGGGCGAACCCGATGACGGCTTCCCGTGGCCCTGGTCCGTGTACCGCTGGCTGGCGGGACGCAATCCGGTCGCGGGAGCCGTGGCGGAACCCGAGCGGCTCGCCGAGGAGCTGGGGGGATTCGTGCGTGCGCTGCGCCGGATCGACCCGCACGACGGGCCGGCGGCCGGCCGGGGCGTGCCGCTCGCCGACCGGGACGAGCCGACCCGGGTGGCGCTCTCCCGGACGGCGGACGGCTGAGCGCGGTCATCGACTTCGGCACCGCCGGGGTCGGCGACCCCGCCGTGGACCTGATCGCGGCCTGGAACCTGCTGCCGGCGACCGCCCGGGACACCTTCCGCGAGGCCGTCGGCGCCGGGGACGCGGAGTGGGCGCGCGGGCGGGGCTGGGCGCTGTCTATCTCGCTGGTCCAGCTGCCGTACTACTGGGACACCAACCCGGCCCTGGCGGAGAACTCCCGGCATGTGATCGCCGAGCTCCTCGCCGACGCCGGGGCGCGGTGACGGCGGCCGGGTCCTACGGCCGCCCGCCGGCGTACGCCTGCTCCAGGGCCGCGGCGTCCAGTTTGCCCATGCCCATCATGGCCGTGGTGGCGCGCGCGGCCTTCTCCGGGTCCGGGTCGCCGATCATGTCGAGCAGCGGGGCGTAGACGACCTGCCAGGAGACGCCGTACCTGTCCTTGAGCCAGCCGCACGAGCCGCCCTCGCCGCCGTTCTCGGTGAGCCTCGTCCAGTAGTGGTCGATCTCGTCCTGGTCGGCGCAGAGGATCTGGAAGGAGACCGCCTCGTTGAACCCGAACTCGGGGCCGCCGTTGAGCGCGACGAACTTCTGGCCGTTGGCGGTGAACTCCACGGTCAGCACGGAACCGGCCGGACCGGGACCGGACTCGGGCCACCGGACGACGCGGCCGATGGCGGAGTTCTCGAAGACTGACACGTAGAGCCGGGCGGCCTCCTCCGCCTGGCCGTCGAACCAGAGACACGTGGTGAATCCGTCGGTGGTCATGAGCGCCTCCTGGGCGTGGTGCGGGGCGTGGAACGCGGTCATGGGTATCGACCGCGCCGCCGCGCGAAACTCATCGGTCCGGCGCCGGATCACCCGGACGGGTGCGGCCGAGGTGCACGGCCGGCCCGGGTCAGGCGGCCAGGCAGAGCCCGCGGTGGGAGCGGTGCGGTGCGGCGGCGGGCCGGCGCTCGGCCGTGCGGCGGGCCAGCTCGCCGTGGACCCGCGACAGCAGGTCCCCGAGTCCCAGGCCGAGCGCCTGAGCGGCGGCGGCGAGCACCTCGGACGAAGCCTCCTTGCGGCCCCGCTCGATCTCGGACAGGTAGGGCAGCGAGATCCGGGCCGCGTCGGCCACGTCCTTGAGCGTGCGTTCCTGCGCCTGCCGCTCGCGGCGCAGCACCTCGCCGACCAGGTCCCGCCAGAGGGGCTCCCTGGGCGCGGGCAGAGGGATCACTCGGGACTCGTCGCTCACCGGGTTGCTCATCCCGTCAGCCTAGGAGCGGCACCGCCGGGGGCAAGGGCCCGGCGTTGCGCCCTGAGGGAAATCCCGGCGGCCCGGGGGCTCGGACCGGCGGTTTCCCGCCAGTGCCGGACGGCCGGTGCATGCGTCGCGTCACCGTGGGTACCCGCGCCGTGAGCGCCTCGGCGGCACGCATACACCGCCGGCCGACGGGTACCCGGGGCATGAGAGCTGTACCGGGCATCCGACGCGAGCCGTAGAGGCGGACGTCGAACCGTGACTTTCATGGGAGAGGCAATGAACACCGCCGCCGGGATCCGGTCGGAAGCAGAGGTCGTGGAGCAGACCGAGCAGGACAGGACGGGCGAGGGATCACTGCCTGGCATCGCGGACCCCGCGTCCGTCGCCCCACGGGACGCCCGGGAGCTCTCCCGGCAGTTCTTCCGCCGACTGACAGAGCTGGAAGAGGGCACGCACGAGTACCAGTACGCGCGCAACACCCTCATCGAGATGAACATGTCGCTGGTGCGGTTCGCGGCCGGACGGTTCCGGGGCCGTGGCGACGACATGGAGGACATCGTCCAGACCGGCATGATCGGCCTGATCAAGGCGATCGACCGGTTCGAACTGGCACGCGAGGTCGAGTTCACGTCGTTCGCGCTGCCGTACATCGTCGGTGAGATCAAGCGGTTCTTCCGCGACACCACCTGGGCGGTCCACGTACCGCGCCGGCTCCAGGAGCTGCGGGTGGAGCTGGCCAAGGCCCGCGAGGAGCTGTCCAGCCGGCTGGACCGCGATCCGACGACCGCCGAGCTGGCCACGCTGATGAACATCTCCGAGAAGGAGGTGGTCGAGGCCCAGCTCGCCTCCAACGGGTACAACTCCGCCTCCCTGGACGCCGCACTCACCGGCGACGGCCCCGAGGACGGCGAGGCGGTGCTCGCCGACTTCATCGGCGTGGAGGAGGAGGGACTGCGGCTCGTGGAGGACTTCCACGCGCTCGCCCCGCTGATGGCGGAGCTGAGCGAACGCGACCGGCAGATCATCCACCTGCGGTTCGTGGAGGAAGCCACCCAGGCGGAGATCGGCGAACGGCTCGGCTGCTCCCAGATGCACGTCTCCCGGCTGATCAAGCGGATCATCACCCGCCTGCGCGAGGGGATGCTCGGCGAGCTGGGCTGCGCCTGACGCCCGCCGTCCCGCTCGGGCTCAGTCCCGCCGGAGTTCGAAGACCGCCCGCACACGCTTGCCCACGGGCACGCGTTCGACGGTCACCTGCGAGGCCAGGGCATGCACGATCTCCAGGCCGTGCCGCCCGATCCGCCGGGGGTCCTTCGGGAAACGGCGGGGCAGGGCGCTGCTGCTGTCGTACACGGACACCACCACCGCGGTGTCCGTTCCTTCCAGTTCCAGGATGTAGGGCCCGTCACTGTGCCGGTCGGCGTTGGTGACCAGCTCGCTCACCATCAGCAATAGCTCGCCGTCGGCGCGGCCGTCGGCGCTGGCGCACCACTCGGTGCGCAGCTGCTGGAGGAACTGGGATGCGAAAGCGCGCGCGTCGGCGATGCATCCGGGTTCGCCGGTGTAGTGCGCCGCGCGCCGCAGCGGCTCAACGGGTACGTCGAAACCAGTCGGTATCACTGCCCCGCCCAGGTGCTCGGTCATGCTGTCTCTCTCGGAAAACCCGGTCCGGCCGGTCGATGGTGCACCAGTCCTCGTACCCCGAGCCCGGCCCGCCAGTCCACCCGATCCGGTCGCCGACCGCGCACAGTGGCGAGAGTCACTACGGCGCCCCGGACGGCCCGGGGCGCACCTCAGGACCCGCCCTCCTGCTGCTGAGGCTGCTCCTGCTGCTGGTCCTGCTGCTGCTCTTGCTGCTGTTCCTGTTGCTGTTGCTGCTGCTGTTCCTGCTGCTGCGGCGCCTGCGACTGCTCGCTGGTCCGCGGGGCCTGGGTCTCGGTGGCGGCCGGGGCGGACGCCTGCGAGGACGGGGGCGTGGCGGCGGGGCTCTGCCATGACGGTGATCCCGCCGACGGCTCCGACGTCTCGGCGGACGACGGCCGAGGCGACGGGGTCTCGCTGGCCGGGGTCTCGGAGGCCGGGGTCTTCTCGCTCGACGGTGCGCTGGTCTCCGGCGACGAGGGGGCGGTCGACTTCGGCTCGGAGGGCGAGGACGGCTCCGACGACGGCGGCGAGGACTTGGACTCGGAGGGCGAGGAGGACTTCGACTCGGACGGCGACTCCGACTTCGGCTTCGTCTCGGACTTCGACTCGGACGGCGAGGACGACTTGGACTCGGACGGCGACTCCGACTTCGACTCGGACTTCGACTCGGACTTCGACTCGGACGGCGAGGACGACTTGGACGAGGGTGACGGAGAGGACGACGGGGATGTCGGGGACGTCGGGGACGAGGGCGCCGTGGGGGGCGTCGAGGGGCTGACGCCGGGCGTCGTCGGCGGGCAGGGCGATCCTGGGCCCTTCCCGGTCACGCACGGCGCCGGGACCCAGGGGTGCGTGTTCTTCGGGGGATCGCCGCGCTGGTCGTGCCGGACGCTGTCGGCGCCGCGGTGGCGGTGCAGCCACTCGCGGTGGTGGGAGTCGTAGATCACGAAGACCTTGACGATCACGGGGGCGGGCTGCACCACGACGACGTTCGCCGGCTGGTAGGAGGACCAGCGCTGGCCGACCAGCCGCGGGGCGGTGTGCTGGGCCACCGGCTCCTTCAGCGGGTTGCCGCAGGCGCAACGCAGCCGGGGCACGCCGTGTCCGTCGATCAGGACCGCGGTACCGCTCTGCAGGACGGACTGGTAGCTCGTGGCGGCGCCATGCCGGTACCCGTGGTTGGTGACACGGGTGTCGGCGCGCAGTTGCACCGTGGTGAGGGAACGGAGGTAGGAGGAGACGCCGACGGGCTGGATGCCGATCGACGAGGCGAACGCCCGGTTCTTGGCCGGGTCGGCCTGCAGAGCCCTGATCTGCCTCTCGACGTCACAGCTGGACGTCCTGCGGACGCCGCTGTACAGGCCGGGCGCCCCGCCCTGCACGCCGCGGACCTCGGACGGCCCGGTCGGCGGAGGCGCGGCGGAGGTGGTGCCCTTTCCCGGGGGCGTGGTGCCCTTCCCGGGAGGCGTGGTGCCCTTGCCGGGGGGTGAGGTGCCCTCGCCCGGCGCCGTGGTCGTCTTCCCCGGCGGGGTGGTCGTCCTGCCGGGCGCCGTCGGAGTGGGGCCTTCTTTCGCGGTCGACTCCGTGAACGGATCCTGGCCGGTGCTGTTGGCGGCCTCCAGGAAGACCTCGCCGCGCGCGGTGGATCCGTCGCCGCCCGGACGGGTGACGAACACCCCGAGGACCACGGCGGCGACCAGGGCCGCGGTCAGCGCCGCCACCCGGGGCACCGACTTCCACCACGGACCGTGCGGCTCCTTGCCGCCGAAGCCGCCGGGCGGCGGCTGCGAGGGCGGCGGGCCGGCCGGCGGCCGGGAAGAGCCCGACAGCGGGCCGGAGGGCGGCCCGGTGGGACGGCCGGAGGACGGAGGTTCGACGCTCACGAGCCCTACTTCCCGTCGCGCACGTGCTCCCCGTTGCGTTGCGTTCCCGTCGCGATGCGCGGCTTCGGTCAGACGGTTCCACTCGGTGGGCTTTGGTGCATTTGGCTGCACATTGACACTATTGTGTGCCGAATCACCGCGCCGCCCGCAAGCCGAACACCGGGCCGGCCCAGCCCGGGGGGCGGGGGGCGGATTCCCACCGGCCGTCCGCGGGCCCGGCGGTCAGGGCCGTGCGCAGGGCGGCGACGAAGGCGAGGCAGGTGTCGTGGCGGGCGTCCGGGCTCTTGGCCAGGGCCTTGGCGAAGACCGGGTCGACGGCCGGGGCGAGACCGGGGCGGGCCCCGCTCGGCGGCGGCGGCTCGTCGTACTGGTGGGCCCACAGCAGGGCCATGTCGTCCTCGCGCTGGAACGGGGGGCGGCCGGTGAGGGTCTCGTAGACGACGCAGGACAGGCCGTAGACGTCGCAGCGGCCGTCGACGGGACGGCCGGAGATCTGCTCGGGGGCCACGTAGTCGAGGGTGCCGACGAACTGGCCGACGCTGGTGAACCCGGTCAGGGACAGCGACTTCTTGGTGAGCCCGAAGTCGGTGAGGTACACGTGCTCGGGATGGTCGCTGTCGGTGCCCTCGGCGACCAGGATGTTGCCGGGCTTGACGTCCCGGTGGACCAGGCCGTGCTCGTGGGCGGCGTCCAGGGCGGAGGCCACCTGGCCGGCGATCCGCACCGCGTCCGATGGTGGCAGCGGACCGTGCACGTCGAGGAGGTGCCGCAGGTCGCTGCCGGAGACGTACCGCATGGCGATGTACAGCACCCCGTCGGTCTCCCCGGCCTCGAAGACCGGCACGATGTGCGGGTGGTCGATCGCCGCAGCCACCTGGGACTCGTGGGTGAACCGCTTGCGGAAGGTGTCGTTGCGGGCCAGTTCCGGGGCGAGCAGCTTCAGCGCGACCGTACGGTCCAGGCGCAGGTCGCGGGCGCGGTAGACGACCGCCATGCCACCGCGCCCGATCTCGCTCTCGATCCGGTAGCCCGCCACCTGCCGGCCGACCAGTTCCGCCGAGGGGCGGCCGGCGAACAGACTGGTCTCGCCGGCCATCAGCGCTCACCCTCGGGCGCGACCAGCCGGGTCGGGGCGCGTCCGGTGTCGTCCGCCCCGTCCACCGACCGGTCGGTGGCGTAGGTGCTCAGCCGCCGTCCGTCGCCGTACAGCCACCGCCCCTCCTGGGCGTCGTACAGCCACATGGACGCGCCGTCGACCACGAGCCCGATCCGCAGCCCCTGGGTGCGGGCCTCGAACGCCTCGCCGTCCAGGGCGCCGGCCGCCAGGTCCTCCACGGCGGCCCGGTAGTCGGCCAGGGCCTGCTCGGCCCGGGCCAGCAGGGGGCGCGGGTCGGCGATGCCGTCGGGTTCGCCGCCGGCGGGCGGATCGTCGGGTACGGCGACGAGGAGGCGGCCGTCGACCCAGGCGGCCCAGCCGTTGGCGCAGCGGATGTACCCCCAGTCGCCGCGCCGCTCGACGAGCTCCACCGGCAGCAGGGGGTCCAGGGGCACGGTGGGTCGCGCCGGGTCCGGGGCCTCCCAGGCGGGCAGGCCGTGCGGCGGGACGACGTGCGTGGGCCGGAAGCCGGAGGCGGTCATCGCCCGTCCGCCTCCGCTTCGGGACCGGCTCGCACCGGCGCGGCGGCCGGGCGGCCGCACGCCCCGGGAGCACGGACGGCCTCACCAGCACGCATGCCGGAATTCTACCGATTCACCCATCTGCGCGCCCCGCCCGGCGGGACGCCGACGGCCGGTCAGGCGACGGGTACGACGAGGGCCGGGACGGTCCGCTGCATGCGCAGCGCGTCGACGGACTCCGCGAGCAGTTCGTACTCGGTGGTGTCGTCGCCGGTCGCGATCCGCACCAGCCTGCCCGCGGCCAACTCGTCGGCGACCAGCTCCTGCCCGGCCGGGTCGCCGCACCAGGCGCGCAGCACGGTCGGCACGTCCGGCACGGTGTCGGCGACCGGGACGAGCGAGCTGGGCGGGAAGTACTCCGCCTCGGGCTGCGGGTCGAGACGGTCGGCGATCCAGTTCGCGCGGTCGCGCAGCCACCACAGGGCAAGGGCCAGGGTGGGTGCCCGATAGGTTCCCAGGGGTACGCCGATGCGCCGGCCGCCGCAGGTGCCGTACGCGGTGACATGGCACAGGAATTCGTCGTGCATGCGCACTCCCCCGTCGCGTCGTTCGCCTGCCGGCGGGCCTCGCTTTCGGTGCGGCTCATGTGCGGTGCGTGAGCGGAACCTCGCTGGAAGTGAAGTCCTCACAGTCGAGTATGTTCACTGCTGAATCACTGTCACCATGTCTTTCCGGCCAGTCTCTTGGCATATTCCGTGCCCGTTCTGGCCGGAATATGGCGGGCCGTACGGCCGCCCGGGCATGACCCCGGAGGTAATCGACCCGGCCGCCCCTCCTCCCGCATGGTGGTCACACCGGATCGGCGACACCGTGGTCCGGACCCTGACCAGTAGAGACGACCTCGATGGAGGATGCTTCGCCATGGCCGCACACACCGACCGTCACGAGAACGCCGCCGCCCGTTACTTCGAGGCCTGGAACGCCACCGGGCCCGAGGCCGTCGAGAAGGCCGTCGCCGCCGCGTGGACCGCGGACGGCGGCTACACCGACCCCCTCGCGGACGTCCGCGGCCACGACCAGATCGCGGCCGTGATCGCCGCCGTCCACGAGCAGTTCCCGGGCTTCGTGTTCCGCCCGCTGGGCACGGTCGACGGGCACCACGACACCGCGCGCTTCGGCTGGGAGCTGGTGAACCCGGCCGACGGCTCGGCGCCGGTGGCCGGGTTCGACGTGGTCACGCTGGACGAGGAGGGGCGCATCCGGCAGGTGCTGGCATTCCTGGACCGGGTGCCGGCGGGCGCCTGACCCGGCCCTCCCCCGGCCCGTGCGGCGCTACGGCCGGACGATCTCGTCGATCCGCGCCAGTTCCCCGGCGTCGAAGTCCAGGTTGCGGATGGCCGCGACGCTGTCCTCCAGCTGCCGGGCGCTGCTCGCACCGACCAGGGCGGAGGTCACCCGGCCGCCGCGCAGCACCCAGGCCAGGGCCAGCTGGGCCAGGGTCTGGCCGCGGGACTTCGCGATCTCGTCGAGCGCGCGCAGCCGGGCGACCAGGTCCTCGGTGACCGCGTCCGAGTTCAGGAACGGGCTGTCGCCCGCCGCCCGCGAGCCCTCGGGGATGCCGTCGAGGTAGCGGCCGGTGAGCAGGCCCTGCTCCAGCGGGGAGTACACGATGGAGCCGACCTGGAGTTCGTCCAGGGCGTCGAGCAGGCCCTGCTCCTCGGGCCGCCGGTCGAGCATCGAGTAGCGCGGCTGGTGGATGAGGAGCGGGGTGCCCAGTTCGCCGAGGATGCGGGCGGCCTCGCGGGTCTGCTCGGCGGAGTAGTTGGAGACGCCGACGTAGAGGGCCTTGCCCTGCTGCACCGCGGTGTGCAGGGCCCCCATCGTCTCCTCCAGGGGAGTGTCCGGGTCGAAGCGGTGCGAGTAGAAGATGTCGACGTGGTCCAGGCCCATCCGCTTCAGGCTCTGGTCGAGCGAGGACAGCAGGTACTTGCGCGAGCCCCATTCGCCGTACGGGCCCGGCCACATCAGGTAGCCGGCCTTGGTGGAGATCACCAGCTCGTCCCGGTGGCGGCCGAGGTCCGCCCGCAGCGCCTCGCCGAAGGCGGACTCGGCGGCGCCGGGCGGCGGGCCGTAGTTGTTCGCCAGGTCGAAGTGGGTCACGCCGAGGTCGAAGGCGCGGCGCAGGATGGCCCGCTGGGTCTCGACGGGCCGGTCGGGCCCGAAGTTGTGCCACAGGCCGAGCGACAGGGCGGGCAGTTTCAGCCCGCTGCGTCCGGTCCGCCGGTAGGGCATGTCGGCATAGCGGTCGGGGTGTGGGGTGTACAACGGGACTCCAGAGGGGTGGGCACATCGTTTACCGGTTCCACTCTTCCCCGCACGGCGTACAGCGGTCCAACAGGAGAATCCGATGAGATTCAGCGGTTAGGCTTCTCAATCATGGAACTGCGCCATCTCCAGCACTTCGTCGCGGTCGCCGAGGACCAGCACTTCACCCGGGCCGCCGAGCGCCTGATGGTGTCCCAGTCGGGCCTGTCCGCGTCCATCCGGGCCCTGGAGCGGGAGCTGCGGGCGCCGCTGTTCGTGCGGACCACCCGCAGGGTGACGCTCACCGAGGCGGGGCGGGCACTGCTGGTGGAGGCCGAGCGGATCCTGGCACAGGTGCGCTCCGCGCACGAGGCGGTGGCCGCGGTGCAGGGCGTGCTGCGGGGCACACTGGCCCTCGGCACCGAGCAGTGCATCGCCGGGGTGCAGGTGGCCCGGCTGCTGGCGGCCTTCCGGGGGCGGCACCCGGACGTGGAGATCCGGCTGCGGCAGGCCGGCTCGGGCGCGCTGGCCGAGGACGTCGCGGCCGGGCGGCTCGACCTGGCGTTCGCCTACCGCACCCAGGCCGACACCGACCAGCTGCGCTCGGTGGCGCTGACCAGCGAGCCGATGACCGTGCTGTGCCACCCCAGCCACCGGCTGGCCGCGGCCCCGGCCGTGCTCGGCCCCGACGACCTGGCCGGGGAGGTCTTCGTGGACTTCCACCCGGACTGGGGTCCGCGCCGCACCACCGACGCCGCGTTCGCCGCGGCCGGTGTCCGGCGCACGGTCGCGCTGGAGGTCAACGACGTGCACAGCCTGCTGGACCTGGTGGACGAGAACCTGGGGATCGCCGTCGTCCCCCGGCACTTCCGGCACAAGCGGCCGACGCTCGCGGCGCTGCCGCTGAAGGGCCCGGTCCAGGCGGAGTACGAGACGGTCGCCCTGCTGCCGCCGGACCGGGCCACGAGTCCGGCCGCCCGGGCGCTGGTGACCCTGCTCGAAACAGGGGGCCTGGCACCACCCCGGGACGGGGTCCAGCCCTCCTGATCCCGGCCGTGCGCCGCCGCAGACTCATGACCGTCAGCCACGCCGACGACGGTCAGGAGCACCCACGATGGCGGAACACACCCGGCGGACCGTGCTGCGCGGCACGGCCGGACTCGCGGCGGCGGGCACACTCGCCGGTGCGGCCGGCCGGCCGGCGGCGGCCACGAGCGACCCGGCACCCCGTCACCGCCCCTTCCTGGAGGGCGCCTTCGCGCCGGTCACGGAAGAGCTGACCGCGTACGACCTTCCGGTCACCGGCCGCGTACCGCGCGAGCTGAACGGCCGCCTGCTGCGCAACGGGCCCAACGTGCTGGGCCTGGAGGACCCGCGGGCGCACCACTGGATGCTCGGCGAGGGCATGGTGCACGGGGTGCGGCTGCGCGACGGCCGGGCCGAGTGGTACCGCAACCGCTGGGTGCGGTCCTCGCAGGTCGCGCGGATGCTCGGCGAGCCGTACCCGGGTCCGGTGCCGCCGGACGACTTCTCGTGCAACACCCACGTGATCCCGTACCGGGGCCGGATCCTCGCCCTCCAGGAGAGCGGCCCGCTGCCGTACGAGCTCGACGGCGAGCTGAACACCGTCGGCACGCACGACTTCAGGGGCACCCTGCAGGGCGCCTTCACCGCGCACACCAAGTTCGACACCCACGCCGGCGAACTGCACGCCCTCGCCTACCACCCGGCCTGGGACCACATCCGGCACCTGGTGGTGGACCCGTCGGGCCGTGTCGCGCGCACCACGCGGATCCCGATGCCGGACGCGCCGATGGTCCACGACTTCGCCCTCACCGCGCGGCACGTGGTCGTCATCGACATCCCGGTCACCTTCGACCCGGCGGCGGCGCGGCGCGGCGATCCGGTGCCCTTCCGCTGGAACCCCCGGCACCCGGCGCGCGTGGGTGTCATGCCGCGCTCGGGCGGGCCGGTGCGCTGGTTCCCGATCGACCCGGTGTTCTACTCGCACACCCTCAACGCCTTCGACGAGGGGGCGTCGGTGGTGGTCGACCTGACGACGTATCCGGCGCCGTTCGAGGTCGCCGGGCGCGGTGCGGGAGGTCCGCACGCGGTGGGCACCCCGCGGCTGGAACGCTGGACCGTGGATCCGGACCGGGGCCGGGTGCGGCAGCGGGTGCTGGACGACCGGCCGCAGGAATTCCCGCGCGTGAAGGAGGCGTTGGTGTCCCGGCGGCACCGCTACGGCTACTCGGCGGCCTGCGCCGAGTTCACGCTGGCGTACCTCTCCCCCGACGGGAACCCGCCCGACCGTGCCTTCTCCAACGCGCTGATCAAGCACGACCTGCTGCGCGGTACGACCGGGCTGCACCGGCTGCCCCGGGGCGCGGCGGCCGGCGAGGCGGTGTTCGTGCCCCGGGATCCGGCGGACCACCGGGCCGCCGAGGACGACGGCTATGCGCTTGCGTACGTCCACGATCCCGACCGTGGGGCGACCGACCTGGTGATCCTCGCGGCGCAGGACTTCACGGGCGAGCCGGTGGCGCGGGTGCACCTGCCCGGGCGGGTGCCGCTGGGCTTCCACGGAAGCTGGATTCCGGACGCGTGAGCGGCGGCGGTTTGCGATGGTGGACGGTATGCATGCAAAGGACATCCTCATCGACGGCTACGGCCGCATCCAGGAAGAAGTCCATGCCGCCCTCGACGGGCTCGGCCCGGACGCACTGCACCACCGCCCGGCCCCCGACGCCAACTCCATCGCCTGGCTGGTCTGGCACCTCACCCGGGTGCAGGACGACCACGTCGCCGACGCGTTCGAGCTCGACCAGGTGTGGCTCTCGCAGGGCTGGGAGAAACGGTTCGGCCTCGACCTGCCCCGGCACGACACCGGTTACGGGCACACCCCGGCGAAGGTCGCGAAGGTGCGGGTCGAGTCGGCGGACCTGCTGACCGGGTACTACGACGCCGTCCACGAGCAGACCCTCGGCGCCCTGCGCTCGCTGGCCGCCAGGGATCTGGAACGCGTCGTGGACGAGCGCTGGGACCCCCCGGTGACGCTGGGGGTCCGCCTGGTGAGCGTCCTGTCCGACGATCTTCAGCACATCGGACAGGCCGCCTACGTCAGGGGGCTGCTTCAGAGCGCGGCCGCGTAACCCGGCAGGACCACGTCCTCGATGAGGGCCTTGCGCTCGTCGAACGGGATGAACGCGCTCTTGAGGGCGTTCACCGTGACCGTGCGCAGGTCCTCGACGGTCCAGCCGGCCTGCTCCATCAGCAGGGACATCTCCCGGGTCATGGTCGTACCGGACACCAGTCGGTTGTCGGTGTTCAGGGTGACCCGGAAGCCGAGGTCCTTCAGGGCGGTGATCGGGTGCTCGGCGATCGAGGTGGCGCAGCCGGTCTGCAGGTTGGAGGTGGGGCACATCTCCAGGGCGATACGGCGGTCGCGCACCCAGGAGGCGAGGCGGCCGAGCTTGCCGGCCGCGAGGTCGGGGATGTCCTCGGTGAGGCGGACGCCGTGGCCGATGCGCTGGGCGCCGCACACCTGGAGGGCCTGGTGGATGCTGGGCAGGCCGTGCGCCTCGCCGGCGTGGATGGTGAAGGGCACGTTCTCGCGGCGCAGGTGCTCGAAGGCGGCGAGGTGGTCGGCGGGCGGGAAGCCGTCCTCGGCGCCGGCGATGTCGAAGCCGACGACACCGGCGTCCCGGTAGGCGACGGCCAGGTCGGCGGCCTCGCGGACGCGGTCGAACATCCGCATGCCGCACAGCAGGGTGCCGACGCGGACCGGGGTCCCGGCCGCCGCGGCCTTCGCCATGCCGGCGGCGAGGCCCTCCTGGACGGTCTCCACGACCTCGCGCATCGTCAGCCCGCCGTTGGTGTTCAGCTCGGGCGCGTACCGCACCTCGGCGTAGACGACGCCGTCGGCGGCGAGGTCGAGGACGTACTCCTCGGCGGTGCGCAGCAGGCCCTCGCGGGTCTGCATGACGGCGAGGGTGTGCTCGAAGGTGGCGATGTAGCGGACCAGGTCGCCGGAGTTGGCGGCCTCGACGTACCAGGCGGCCAGCTCGTCGGGGTCGGTGGTGGGCAGGGTGTGGCCGACCGCGTCCGCGAGCTCGACGACGGTGGCGGGGCGCAGGCCGCCGTCGAGGTGGTCGTGCAGGACGGCCTTGGGGAGCCGGCGGAGGGTCTCGGTGTCGATGCGGGACGCGGTCATGGGCGTTTCGTTCCTCGGCAGGTGGTGCGGTGGTGGGTCAGTGGCCGGCGGGCTGGAGCAGGTCCCAGCGGTTGCCGTACAGGTCCTGGAAGACGGCGACCGTGCCGTACGGCTCGTGGCGCGGCTCCTCCAGGAAGGTCACGCCGGCCGCGGTCATCCGGGTGTGGTCGCGGGCGAAGTCGTCGGTGTGCAGGAAGAAGCCGACGCGCCCGCCGGTCTGGTCCCCGACCCGGGCCCGCTGGTCCGCGTCCTTGCCGCGGGCCAGCAGCAGACCGGTGCCCGAGCCGTCGCCGGGCTCGACGACGACCCAGCGCGAGCCGTCGGGGCGCGGGGCATCCTCGACGAGACGGAAGCCGAGGGCCTCCGTGTAGAAGCGGACGGCCTCGTCGTAGTCGTGCACGACGAGGGTGACCAGGGCGAGGCGACGCATGCTGACCTTCCGGGTGGGTCTGGTTAGCCGGTGAGGTTATACGTAAAACCTATCGAACGCCAGTCCTTGTCTACGCGCGTCGTTCCTTGGGGGTGCGGGCGGTGTTCGCCGGCTCGAGTGGTCCGGGAGCGGTGCTGCGGCCGGCGCGGAGCGGAATCACCCGAGCTGCCGCGGACCCGTGTGCTGCGGCACGGGCTCGCGGAGCCGGGCGGTGCGTTCGCCCGCGTCGCGGGAGGGCGCTCCCGTCAGGGGCTTTCCTCTCCTTGGGCGACCTCCACGCGGTGGTGGACGTCGGCCGTCGCGGTGGCCGAGGCGACGCAGGACAGGGCGGTGCAGGTGACGAGGAGCGTGGCCACGGCGCGGCCTGCTCGGGGGCGAGGGGGCCGGGGGCCGGCCAGCAGGGCCTGGACGCGCTGCGGGACGGGACCGGTGGCGACGCCGGGGGCGAAGGCGGGGCGAGCGGACCGCGCGGCGTGCCCGGCGAGGGCCGCGCGGGCGATGGCCCGGGCGGTCAGGCGCCGGTCGCCGACCGAGGCGGCGGCGGCCTCGTCGGCGGCGCGCTCCGCGGCGAGCCGGATGGTGTCACGGACCCGGCGCAGCGCCGGATGGCAGTGCGCCACTAGCTCGGCGGCGGCGAGGGCGACGTGGTGGCCGCCCGTGTTGTGCGCCCGCTCGTGGGCCAGCAGCGCCTCCCGCTCGGGCCCGTCCAGGCTGCGCAGCATCGCCGTGGTGACGACGACCCGGTGCGGGCGCCCAGGCAGCGCGTAGGCGTCGGGCTGGGCCGAGTCGACCACGCACAGGTCGCCGACGGCGGGCCGGCGCGCGGCCTCGGCCCGGGCCGCCCGGTAGGCCCGGCTCTGGCGCAGTGCCGAGCGGACCAGGGTCCAGCCGGAGCCGGCGAGGGCGCCGGCCGAGGCGAGGGCGGCCGGGACGACGAGGACGGCCCAGGCGGTGTGCAGCGGGTGGACCAGCTCGCCGAGCGCGGCGAAGAGCGGCAGTTCGAGCAGCCCGATCAGGACGAACGCGCCGAGCGCGGCCAGCGAGCAGCCGGCGAGGAGCACGGCGCAGCCGGTGACGGCCCACAGCGCGACGGCCGGGGTCAGCCGGCCCAGGGCCCGGCGGGCCAGGAGCGGCAGGGCGCACGGCAGCAGCAGCGGGAGCAGCAGCAGGGCGGTCATCGGCCGTCGGCTTCGAGCAGGTCCCGCAGGACGCGTTCGTCGTCCGGGCCGAGCTGGGCGACGAAGCGGGCGAGGACGGTCTCCCGGTCGCTGTCCCGGTCCAGCTCGCTGTGCATCCGGCGGGCGGTGAGACCGTGTGCGTCCGGGACGTCCCGCGCGGGCGAGTAGGCGTAGCCGCGGCCCTGGCGGCGCCGGTCGACGACCCCCTTGTCGTGCAGCCGGGTGAGGATCGTCGTCACCGTCGTACGGGCGAGGTCCACGCCGAGGCTCTGCTGGACCTGTCCGGGCGTCCGGGGCGTGCCGGCGGCCCAGAGGACGGCCATGACGCTCGCTTCGAGTTCGCCGGCCGGCCGACGTTCGTTCTTGGCGTCGGTCATGGGAACGTTCCTCACCCTGCCCTCGTCTGGCGTCCGGCTCCGTCTACACGATGGTAGTCGCCTGGGTCCGCTCCGCGGCCTGCGGCCGGGAGGGAGCCCGAGGACGACCTGCCGGGCCCTGCCCGGACGCCTCCGCGGTCCCTCCCCGCGCGCTTCCGTCAGGCGGTCGGCGTACGGGCCGCCCCGAGCCGCGCCAGTTCCTCGTCGGTGAGCCGCAGCGCACCGGCGGCGACGTTCTCGGCCACGTGGTCGGGGTTGCCGGTGCCGGGGATGGCGAGGACGTGCGGGCCCTGGTGCAGGGTCCAGGCGATCCGGACCTGCGCGGGGCTCACGCCGTGGGCCCGTGCGACGGTGAGCACCGCGTCGTCGTGCGCGGCCGTCGCACCGCGCTCCCCGCCCGCCCCGGCCACGGCGTAGAAGGGGACGAAGGCGATGCCGTGCTCCCCGCACAGCCGCAGGACCTCGTCGCCGACGGGGTCGGGGCGGTCCACCGCGTACCGGTTCTGCACGCTCACCACGGGTGCGATCGCCAGCGCCTCGGTGACGTGCCGGGGTTCGACGCCGGAGATCCCGAGGTGCCGGATCAGTCCGGCCTGTCGCAACTCGGCGAGGGCGCCGAAGTGTTCGGCGACGGTGTCCTGGTCCATCCGGCGGAGGTACACGACGTCGAGATGGTCCCGTCCGAGCTGGCGCAGGTTCTCCTCGACCTGCCCGCGCAGCTGGTCGGGCCGGGCGGGGGCGCCCCATGCGCCGTCGGGGTCCCGGTGGGGGCCGACCTTGGCGGCGATGACCAGGCCGTCGGGGTACGGGGAGAGCGCCGAGCCGATGAGTTCGTTGGCGGAACGCAGCGAGGAGAAGTAGAAGGCAGCCGTGTCGATGTGGTTCACGCCCAGCTCGACGGCCCGGCGCAGGACGGCCAGTGACCGTGCGCGGTCGCTCGGGGTGCCGAGGTGGAAGGCGGCGCTGCCCGTCAGCCGCATCGCGCCCAAGCCGATGCGGTGGACGGGCAGTTCGCCGAGTTTCCAGGTACCGGAGGCGTCCGCGGTGATCGGTTCTGCAGTCATCCGCGGAGTCTCGCACACGGCACCCGGGCGGCCGTCAGCAGTAGAGGTTGCCGCCCGGTGAGACCCCGAGGATCTGGGCGAAGCGCTGGTAGGCGGAGACCCGGCTCTGCACCTGCGCGGGGTTCTTGCCGTCGCACTCCAGGGAGCCGTTGATGCTGCGTATGGTCTGGCCGAAGCCGGCGCCGCCCACCATGGCGTTGTGCGGGGTCATCGTGCCCGGCCCGCTCTGCGTGTTCCAGTACCACAGGCCGGTCTTCCACGCGACGGACGCGTTGTTCTGCACCAGGTTGGGATTGTGGAGCAGGTCGATGCCGAGGGCGTCGCCGGCGGCCTTGTAGTTGAAGTTCCAGGACAGCTGGATGGGCCCGCGCCCGTAGTACGCCGCCTGGCCCGCCGGACACCCGTACGGCTGGCTCCAGTCGCAGTAGTGCGGGTAGTTGGCGGTGTTCTGCTCGACGACGTACACCAGTCCGCCGGTCTCGTGGCTGACGTTGGCGAGGAAGGCGGCGGCCTCCTGCTTCTTCACGGTGTCGCTGCCGGTGTTCGCGAACGCGGGGTAGGCACCGAGGGCGGCGGTCAGGCCGCTGTAGGTGTAGAACGAATTCCGGTTCGGGAACATCTGGTTGAACTGTGACTCGCTGACCACGAAGCCGGCGGCGGAGGCCGTGGGGGCCGCCTGGAGCACCAGGGCGGAGATCCCGAGGGCGAGCGAGGTCAGAAGTGCGGCGATGCGGTTTTTCGACATGGACCAACTCCTCTGCGCGGCACGGCCGCTCCCGTGGGAACGGCCGTGGTGGGGGGTTGGGCACACTCAACCGCTTTGGTCTGTACCAGTCAAGGGTGTAGACCAGTCAAACACGCGCCGGTTGTGTAGGTGAACACCGTGCGACCGTCACGGAGTTGCGCATGCAGAAGCGGGCCCGGCCGCGCGTGCGGCCGGGCCCGGGCTGCGGAAGGTCAGTGCAGCGGCTTCGCCAGGACCGCCTTGCGGTGGCTGAACGTCTCGATCGAGTAGCGGCCGTGGTAGTTGCCCATACCGCTCTCCCCCACCCCGCCGAACGGCAGGTCGGAGACGGTGAGATGGGCGAGGGGCAGGCCGTGGCCGAGGCCGCCCGAGGAGGTCTCGGCGGCGATGCGCTCCCGGGTCTCGTCCGACTCGCTGAAGACGTACAGGGCGAGCGGCTTGTCCCGGTCGTTGACGAAGGCGATCGCCTCGTCCAGTCCCGCCACGGTGACGATCGGCAGGATCGGGCCGAAGATCTCCTCCTGCATGACGGGCGACGCCGGGTCGACGTCCGCGAGGACGGTGGGCGCGAGGTACCGGGCCGCCCGGTCACCGACACCTCCGACGGCGACGCGGCCCGAGCCGAGCAGCGCGAAGAGCCGGTCGAAGTGGCGCTCGTTGACGATCCGGCCGTACTCCGGCGAGGCCGCCGGGTCGCTGCCGAACAGGCCCTCGATCGCGCGGACCAGCGCGGCCTCCAGGGCGGGCGCGGTCTCCGGGTCGGTCAGCACGTAGTCCGGGGCGACACAGGTCTGACCGGCGTTGAGGAACTTGCCCCGGGCGAGCCGGTCCGCGACCACGCCCAGGTCGGTGCCGCGGTCCACGAACGCCGGGGACTTGCCGCCCAGTTCGAGGGTGACCGGGGTGAGGTGCTCGGCGGCGGCGCGCATGACGATGCGGCCGACGGCGCCGTTGCCGGTGTAGAAGATGTGGTCGAAACGCTCGGCCAGCAGGGCCGTGGTCTCCGGGACCCCGCCCTCGACGACGGCGACCGCGTCCGTGTCCAGGTAGGCCGGTATCAGCTCGGCCAGCGCGGCCGAGGTGGCGGGGGCCAGCTCGCTCGGCTTGGCGACGACCGCGTTGCCGGAGGCCAGCGCGCCGACCACGGGGGCGAGCAGCAGCTGCGCCGGGTAGTTCCAGGGTGCGATGACCAGGACGACGCCCAGCGGGTCGTACTGCGTCCAGGCCGTGGCGTCGGCGCCCAGGTGGGCCGGGACGGGTGCGGGCTCGGGGCGCAGCCAGTCGGCCAGGTGCTCCAGGGTGTGGTCGATCTCCCGGACGGTGAAGTCGATCTCGGTGCGGTAGGCCTCGGTGCTGCTCTTGCCGAGGTCGGCGCGGAGGGCGGCGGCGAGGTCGGCACCACGTTCCGTGAGCAGCGCGCGGAGCCGGCGCAGCTGGCCGGTGCGCCACTCGACGGACTTGGTGCGGCCGGTGGCGAAGGTGGCGCGCAGCCGGGCCACGACGTCGGCGGGCTGCTCGGGCTGGGAGTGGGTCACGGGTGCCTCGCTGGGGTGCGCGGGCCGGGGGCCCGGGCTGGGACGGACAGGTCAGATGTAAACAGCAACCTTTCAGGTCCTCAAGTTCATTCCGGGAACTCCCGGCGTGACAAGGGTCACCGTGCGGAGGCCCGCCCCGCGCCGCCGTCCCCGCGCCGCTCCAGGAACGCCCGCTCGGCCTCGCTCGGGGCCGGCTCGGCGGCCAGGGCGTACTCCGCCGCCGCCTCGGCGGTCCGCCCCGGCCGGCGCAGCAGGTCGGCGCGGACGGCGTGCAGCACGTGGTACGGGCCGAGGCCGAGCGCGTCGACCAGCTCCAGGGCCGCCGCCGGGCCCTCGGTCTCCGCGACCGCGACGGCCCGGTTCAGGGCGACGACCGCGGACGACGCCACGGCCATCAGCTGGTCGTACAGGGCGAGGATCTGCCGCCAGTCGGTGGCGGCGGCGGGCGAGTCGCTGTGGACCGCGTTGACCGCGGCCTGGATCCGGTACGGGCCCGGCCGGCCCCGGCGGACCAGCTCCTGCCCCTCGGCGGTCAGCGCGCGGTCCCACCGGGAGCGGTCCTGCTCGGGCAGCGGGACGAGGACGCCGTCCGCGTCGTGCCGGGCCGGCCGCCGGGCCTCCACCAGCAGCATCAGCGCGATCAGGACGTCCTCAAAGGCGTCGGGCCCGGGGCGGGCCCACGGTCACCTCCTGCACGAACGGCCGGGCCCCGGATCGACACCGCGCGCCGCGGTCGCGGAGAAAATCCGCGGAAGAGCGGAAGAATCTTCCGCATGGACCCGCTCACCCCGCATCCGCTCGTCGAACGCGCCCGCCGGCTCGCCACGGACGTGCTGCTCCCCGAGGCCGAGCGGGTCGACCAGGACTGGGTGCCCGCGAGCCACATCGAGGCGGTGAAGCGGTCGGGCCTGCTCGGCGTGGCCGCGCCGGCCGGGCACGGCGGCTGGGGCGCGCCGCCCGCCGTGCTGCGGGAGACCGCGGAGATCCTCGCCGGTGCGTGCTGCGCGACCTGGTTCGTGCAGACCCAGCACCACACTCCGGTGCAGACCCTGGCGAGCAGCGCACTGCCGGTCCGCGAGCGGCTGTTGGGGCCGCTGTCCCGCGGGGAGATGCTGTCCGGGGTGGCGTACGCGCACCTGCGGTCGTTCCCGCGCCGTCCGGTGCGGGTCCGCCGGCAGGGCGACGGCTGGCGCTTCGACGGGACCGTTCCCTGGTACACCGGATGGGGCCTGAACGACGTGATGCTGCTGGCCGGGGTGACCGACACCGACGAGGTGCTGTTCGCCTTCGCCGAGGCCCGCGAGCAGCCGGGGCTGCGGGCGTCGCCGCCGATGCGGCTGGCGGCCCTCACGGCCGCGCGCACGGTCTCGCTGGAGCTGGACGGCCTGTGGCTGCCCGCCGACGCGGTTGCGCTGCACGCGCCGTACGACGAGTGGGCCGCCGGGGACCGGATCAGGACCCTGCACACCAGCCCCGCTGTCTTCGGCGTGGCGGAGGCCGCCCTGTCGCTGCTGGACACCGGGACGGCCGGTCCGCTCCGCGCCCGCCTCACCGCCGTCCGTGACCGGGCCTACACCCTGGCCGACCTGCCGGCCCGCCAGGAGCTGACCGGGGAGCGGCTGGCGGTGCGGGCGGCGGCGTACGAGGTGCTGCGGGCGGCCACCACGGCGGCGGTGGTGGCCGGCGGCGGGCGGGCGCTGGCCCTGACGAGCCGCGCCCAGCGCCTGGCCCGGGAGGGCCTGTTCCTGCTGGTGCAGGGGCAGACGGCGCAGTCGCGCGCGGCCCATCTCCGGGCCCTGGACGCGGCCTTCGCACCGGAGGGTCAGCGGTAGCCGCAGCGCTGCGCGGCCGGCCGGACCCGGTGCGAACGCACGGTCCGCCAGGGTCTGTCGCCCGGCGCAGGTTCAGCTCGCGAACGGCACCTGGGCCGCGGAGGCGGTCCGCCCACCGTCGGGGTGGGTCCACAGGCCCTGCGCGGCGAGCCGGGGCAGGACGCCCTCGCCGAACCAGTAGGCCTCCTCCAGGTGCGGGTAGCCGGAGAGGACGAACTCGTCGATGCCGAGGGCGTGGTACTCCCGGATGCGCTCGGCGACCTCGTCGTGGCTGCCCACCAGGGCCGTGCCCGCGCCGCCGCGGACCAGCCCGATGCCGGCCCACAGGTTGGGGTGGATCTCCAGGCTCTCCCGGCTGCCGCCGTGCAGGGCGAGCATGCGCTGCTGCCCTTCGGACTCGCTGCGGGACAGGCCCGCCTGTACGGCCCGTACGGTCTCCTGGTCGAAGCCGGCGAGCAGCCGGTCCGCCTCCGCCCAGGCCTGCGCCGAGGTGTCCCGGGTGATGACGTGCAGCCGGATGCCGAAGCGCAGGGTACGGCCGTGCGCCGCGGCGAGTCCCCGGATCCAGGCGATCTTCTCGGCGACCTGCGCGGGCGGTTCGCCCCAGGTGAGGTACACGTCGGCGTAGCGGGCCGCGACCTCTCCGGCGGCGGGCGAGGAGCCGCCGAAGTAGACCTCGGGCACCGGATCGGGCACCCGGCTGAGCCGCGCGTCCTCGACCCGCAGGTGCTCGCCGTGCAGATCGACGCTCTTGCCGTCCCACAGGTCGCGCACGATGTGCAGGAATTCGCCGGTACGGCGGTAGCGGGCGTCCTTGTCGAGGAAGTCGCCGTAGGCCCGCTGCTCGTGGCTCTCGCCGCCGGTGACGACGTTGAGCAGCAGCCGTCCGCCGGTCTGCCGCTGGAAGGTGGACGCCATCTGGGCGGCGAGCGTCGGCGAGACGAAGCCGGGCCGGAAGGCGACCAGGAACTTCAGCCGCTCGGAGTTCTGGCTGACCATGGCGGTGGTCAGCCAGGCGTCCTCGCACCAGGCGCCGGTCGGGGTGAGCGCACCGGCGAACCCCAGGTCCTCGGCGGCCCGGGCGATCTGGCTGAGGTAGGCGACCGTCGGCGGCCGGTCCCGGCCGGAGGCGGTCGCCGGGGTGCCGTGGCCGCCGCCTACGACATGGCGGCTGTCGCCGTTGGTGGGCAGGAACCAGTGGAAGGCGAGGGACACGTGGGGTCTCCGATCAGAGCAGCCCGTGCCGGGGCGGCCGGGTTCCGTTGAGCACGTGGCGGCCGATGTGCTGGATCTTCCAGCGGACCGGGTCGTGCAGGGTGTGGGTGCGGGCGTCGCGCCAATGGCGGTGCAGGTTCAGCGAGTTCAGGGCCGCGCGGGTGCCGGACACCTCGAACAGGGCGCTCGCCACCTCCACCGCGGCCTCGGCCGCCCGCACCCTGGCGGCGGCGACCGCGAGGGACGCCTCGGCCGCCGTGTCGTCGGTGAGGCGGTCGCGGGCCGTGTCGACCGCGCGGGCCGCCTCGCGCAGCAGCGCCTCGGCCGTCCGCACCTGGAGGGCGAGTTCGCCGAACCGCTGGACGAGCAGCGGGTCCTCGGCGGCGGACTCGGCCCCGCTCTCGAACCAGGGCCGGCTGCGGGTCCGGACGAACTCCGCCGCCTCCGCGAGCGCTCCCCCGGCGATGCCGGTGTCGATGGCGGCGTGCAGCAACTGGGCCATGGCACCGTGCAGTTGGGGGCCCTGGAAGGTGAGGTGGTGGGGCAGGACACGGTCGGCGGGCACGGGGACGGCGTCCAGGCGGACCGTGCCGCTGGCGGTGGTCCGTTGGCCCATGCCGTCCCAGTCGTCGGTCACGGTGAGGCCGGGGGCGTCCCGGGGCACGTAGGCGACGTGCAGGGTGTCGTCCTCGGCGCGGGCCAGCACCGGGATCCAGTCGGCGAACAGGGCGCCGGTGCTGTAGTGCTTGACGCCGTGCAGCAGGTACGACCCGTCCGGCCGGGGCTCCAGACGGGTGCGGATGTCCTGGACGTGCCGGGTGCCGGCCTCGGACTGTGCGTTGCCGAGGCGGCGGCCGGCGAGCAGCTCGGCGAAGAAGAACTTGCGCTGCTCCTCGGTGCCCTGCCGGCGGAGCACGTTGACGTAGACGAAGTGGCTCTGCGGGATCTGCGCGAGGCTGCCGTCGGCGGTGCCGAGCAGCCGGAAGACCTCCGCGAGGGTCGCGGACCGGACGTCGGCGCCGCCGTGCTCGGCGGGCACGGTGACGGCGAGCAGCCCGGAGGCGGACAGCCGGTCCAGTTCGGGCCGCGGCAGGCGCCGTTCGGCGTCCCGCTCGGCGGCACCGGCGCGGAACTCGTCGGCCAGGGCCGCGGCGACGGCGAGCGCCTCCGCGTCGTCGGCGATGACATGGGCGTTCATGGCGGTCAGCTCGCCGCCGCCAGCTGCGGGGTACGGTCCAGGGCGGCGGCGAACTGGTCCACCACGTGCCCCAGGGCCTCGACGGTGGCGGGCGCGACGGTCACCGAGCCGTCCTCCCGCACGGTGATGTCCTTGTCGAGGGTGAACCAGCCCTGGACGATGTGGGCGGCACCCATGGAGCTGAGCACCGGTCGCAGGGCGTAGTCGATGGCGAGGACATGGGCGGTGGAGCCGCCGGTGGCGAGCGGCAGCACGGTCTTGCCGGTGAGCGCGTACTGCGGGAGGAGGTCGAGGAGGGCCTTGAGGACACCGGAGTACGACGCCTTGTAGACGGGGGTGGCGACCACGACCCCGTCGGCGCGGGCGAACAGTTCGGCGGCCGCCACGATGGCGGGGTGCCGGAAGTCGGTGCCGAGCAGGGCCTCGGCCGGGAGGGTGCGGACGTCGAGCGGGATCACCTCGTGGCCCTGGGCGACGAGCCGCTGGTCCAGGTGGCGCAGCAGGCGGCCGGTGCGCGAGGAGGCGGAGGGGCTGCCGGAGACGGACAGGACGGTGGCCATGGGTGCCTCGTTTCTGGGGTGCGCCGGGCAGGCTTGCGGGGAAGGGTGCCCGGGAGGAAGGTCGGGAGCGGGTGCCGGTCCGGCGGTCAGGCGTGGGCGGGGGCGGTGTCGGGTTCGGTCTGCGGCCGGGCGGCCTCCAGCTCGCGGACGAGGGGCAGCACGTGCCTGCCGAAGTACTCGACCTCCTCGTGGTAGTGCAGGAAGCCGAGGAGGAAGAGGTCGACGCCGAGTTCCTTGTAGGCGACGATCCGCTCGGCGATCTGCTCCGGGGTGCCGATGAGTCCGGTGCGGAAGCCGTCGTTGTACTGGACCAGGTCCTCGAAGGCGGAGTCCTGCCACATGCCCTTGCCGTCGGCCGTGGACTGCCCGGCCTGCCGCACGGCCGCGCCGAAGCCGTGGACCGCCTCGGTGTCGGCCCGGGCGACGATCTCGCGCAGGGTCTCGCGGGCCTCGGCCTCGGTGTCACGGGCGATGAGGAAGCCGTTGAGCCCGAACTTCGGTGCGTCGCGCCCGGCTTCGGCGGCGGACGCGCGGACGTCCGCGAGCTGCTCGGCGACCCCGTCGAAGTCCTTGCCGTTGGAGAAGTACCAGTCGGAGACCCGGCCGGCCATCCGCCGGGCGGCGGTGGAGTTGCCGCCCTGGAAGATCTCCGGGTGCGGTCGGCCGGGGGCGGCGAGGGGCTTGGGCTTGAGGGAGAAGTCGCGCAACCGGTAGAAGTCACCGGCGAGTTCGGCGTGGTCCTCGGTCCAGATCCGCCGCAGGGCGGTGATGAACTCCTCGGAGCGGCGGTACCGCTCGTCGTGCTCCAGCCAGGGTTCGCCGAGCGCGGTGAACTCGTCCTTGAACCAGCCGGAGACGACGTTCACGGCGAAGCGGCCGTTCGACAAGTGGTCCGCGGTGGCCCCCAGCTTGGCCAGGACGCCCGGGTGCCACAGACCGGGGTGGACGGCGGCGATGACCTTGAGGCGCTCGGTGGCGAGCAGCAGGGCGAGGCTGAAGCTGGTGGACTCGTGCTGGTACTCGGCGCCGTAACTGGCCATGTAGCGGACCTGGCTGAGGGCGTACTCGAAGCCGTTGTTCTCGGCGAGGACGGCGAGCCGGCGGTTGTACTCGTACCCCCAGTCGGTGCGCTGCTCGATTTTACTGGTGACGAGTCCCCCGCTGACGTTGGGGACCCAGTAGGCGAATTTCACGGGTGCGGCGGGCATGCGGAACTCCTGTTGCGGGAAACACGACGAATTTCGGGCACGCGAAATCCCGGGCAGCGCAGGGCGGCAGGGAAAAGGCTGGGAATTCAGGCGTGCCGGGAAACCCGGGAGGGGTGAGGGAGAACGCGGCGGATCAGACCGCGGCGCAACAGGAGGCGCTGGAGACGCGCGCGAGGTCGACATGGCGTCGCCGCGTGAGGTCCAGTCGCATCGTCATGCCGTCGATCGTGGCAGCAGCCACTGAAGGCCGTCAAGGAAAACCCGACCGGTCTCGTATCCCGGACCATTGAATTTCACGAAGGTGTGACAGGGAAACCCTTGAACCCGCCGTGTCCGGCCGCGCATTCTGCGACGGTGCGGACCGAACAGCTGGAATACATCGCGGCCGTGACCCGGCTCGGCTCACTGCGCCGGGCGGCCGACGAACTACGGCTCTCCCAGCCGGCGTTGAGCGAGACCGTGCGCAACCTGGAGCGGGAGCTGGGCGTCGATCTGCTGGAGCGCAAACGGTCGGGGGCGACGATGAGCGCGGCGGGCCGGGAACTGCTGCCGCACATCGTCGGGGTGCTGGAGGCGGTGGACCGGCTGCGGTCGGCGGCCGGGGAACAGCACCGCATCAGCCGCATGGTGCGCGTCGGCACCGTCAACGCGGCGACCGTGCCGCTGCTGATCCCCGTGCTGCGGGAGTTCCGCGCCACGCATCCGGTGACCCAGGTCGAGGTGGTGGCCGCGCAGCAGACGGACATCCAGCGCGGGCTCGCGGAGGGCGGCTTCGACCTCGGCCTGGTCAATCACCTCGACGGCGACGACGTCCCCGCGGGCATGGAGTGCACGGAACTGCTGCGCGGGCGGCCCGTGGTGTGTCTCCGGCCGGACAGCCCCCTCGCCGCGCTGCGCGTGGTCGGCGCCGACGACCTGCTCGGCACCCCGCTGATCGCGATGCGCACCGGGTATGTGATGCACCGCTATGTGCACCGGCTGCTGTCCGGCCGTACCCCGGTGTTCTCGTACTCGACCGACGGCGCGGAGATGGGCAAGCTGATGGTCGCCGAGGGGCTCGGGGCGACCGTGCTGCCGGACTTCAGCGTCGCCGGGGATCCGCTGGAGCGGTCCGGCACGATCACGTACCGGCCGCTCGCCGACGACACCACCCGGGTGCTGCTGATGCTCCAGCGCCGGCGCGCGGAGTCGGTGCCGCAGGCGGCCCAGGACCTGCACACCGCGTTCGTGCGCCGGGCGCGGGAGCTGGCGCAGAGCTAGGACCTGTCGTTCGGATCAGGCCGGGCGGCGCTCAGGGGCGGCCGTCCTCCTCCGGCCGGTCGACCACCACGAGGAAGGCGTCCGACTTCAGGTCCATCACCACGGTCGCGGGTTCACCCTCGGCGCGTCGGGCAGCCGCGTACTCCTCCGCGGGCCACGATCCGCGCGGAGCCCCGGCGGGGAAACGCTCCAACACCTTCGCACTCATGACGGCGGCCACCTCCTGCGTCGCTGACCCGAACGGAATGTACAGCTTGTACCGATCCGGCTGCCCGCGATCGGCGAGGGCATGCCACCCCTGCACGGGACGTCCTCACCTCTACACATAAGCATGAAATAAGCGCAAAATGGAGCATGCGGCGCTTACCGCACACCGCACAGACGCGGTATGGCCCGAAGTCAAAGGAGACGACTCATGGCCAACTTGCACAGGGGTGACATATCAAGCCACCCCGATGTGTCCGAAATGCGGGAACGCTACGCCCGCATGCTCGGCGGCCGGGATGTGGCGCTCGTCGACGGGCCGGCGTTCCTGCTCGGCCTGTACTGTGCCGCGTCCCCGTGGATCCTGCACTACACGCTCAGCCAGCCCGCCCTCGTGACGCACAACCTGATCATGGGCATCGCGATCGGCCTGCTGGCCCTCGGATTCAGCCGGGCACCCGAGCGTATGTACGGCCTGAGCTGGGCGATGTGCGCCATGGGCATCTGGATGATCATCGCCCCGTGGATCGTGGGCAGCAGCCCGGACGCGGGCGTCATCGTCAACAACATCGTCATCGGAGCCCTGGCCCTCGCCCTCGGCCTGATATGTGCCGGTACGGCGGCGAAGAGCGCCCCCAGGCCGTAGACGCCCCACCAGCCTTTGAAGAGAAGATCGAGAAGAGGAAGGAAGGGAAACGCGAGGCCGGTTCGCCCGGGCGGACCGGCCTGCGCGTGCCCGCGGCCGGGTCGTCCTGCCGGCAGGCGATCCCCCGGGGCCCCGGTGCGTCGGGTGAGCGCCCCGCGCACGGCCGGCCGCCCCACGCCCCGGCGCCGGGCCCCGCGGTCCGGGCGGGCAGGAGCGTTTCGACGGCGGCGGCGCTAGCCCGTCTCCAGTGCGGTGCGCACCTCCCCGGCCTCCTCGCCCGCCTCCTTCGGGCCGAAGGGCCACACCCTCTCCCGCCGCGCCCAGACCAGGAAGGCCGCGCAGCCCAGGGCCAGCCAGGCCAGGGACCACTCGACGGGACGGCGGCCGGGGGAGTTCTCGTCGGCGTACCCGTAGATCACGCACCAGCCGGCGAAGGCCACGACGCCGGGCAGGGGGTACAGCCACATCCGGTACGGACGGGGCAGGTCGGGCCGGCGCCTGCGCAGCACCGTCAGCGCGACGATCTGGGCCAGTGCCTGCACGATGACCATCACCGTGGTGAGCAGCTGGATCAGGGTCGCGAGGTCGGTGTGGCGGCCGATCAGGAAGCCGACCGCGGTGATCACGCCCATCGTGGCCAGGCCGAGCACGGGGAACCGGTGCTTCGGGTGCAGCTTCCCGTACGGACGGAAGAAGACTCCGTCCCGAGCGGCGTCGTAGGGCACCCGGGAGCCGCCGAGCAGGCCGGCGAAGACGGAGGCGAACGCGGTGACCAGGATCAGCACGGTCACCGTGTCGGCCGCGCCCTCGCCCCAGGTCTCCTCCAGCACCGCGGAGGCCACCGAGGTGGACGCGATGTCGTGCGGGTCGGTCATCCGGTGCCAGTCGACGACGCCCAGGGTGCCGATCTGCAGCAGCAGGTAGATCGCCATGATGCCGAGGATCGACAGCAGGATCGAACGCGGGAGCGTACGGCCGGGGTCCTTGATCTCGGCACCCATGTAGGCGGTGGTGTTGTAGCCGAGGTAGTCGTAGATGCCGATGGTCAGGCCCGCGGCGAAGCCCGCCCAGTAGTGGTTGCCCATCACATCGAAGGCCCCCGCCGGATAGGTGAAGGCCATGTGTGGGCTGAAGTGAGTGGCGGCGGCGACGATCACCAGCAGCACCGAGGTGACCATCACGGCCCACATCACGGCGGTGATGCGCGCGATGTGCTCGATGCCGCGCCAGAGCAGCAGGACCACCAGGGCGATGACGCCGAGGCCGATCAGATCGCCCGCGCTCTGCCCGAGGCCGGGGGCGAGATAGCCCAGGTACTGGACGAAGCCGACCACGCCCGTGGACATGATCAGCGGGATGAACAGCATCGCCGTCCACACGAACAGGAACGGCATCAGGCGGCCGGTGCGGTACCGGAAGGCCTGGCGCAGATAGACGTAGCTGCCGCCGGATCCGGGCATCGAGGCCCCCAGCTCGGCCCAGACCAGCCCGTCGCACAGGGCGAGCACCGCGCCCGCGACGAAGCCGACGACCGCCTGCGGGCCGCCGAACGCGGCGACCATCAGCGGGATCGTGACGAACGGGCCGATGCCGCACATCTGGCTCATGTTGATCGCCGTGGCCTGGAACAGGCCGACGCGGCGGACGAAACCACCCGGGGGCGGCGGGCTACCGGACATGGGGACTCCTGACGCGACGGGCGCGCGACGCACCCGGCGGGGGCGGACAGGCCGATAAAGTTAAGGAGCCTTACTAGAGGCGTCAAGTGTGCGACACGGATGCACGAGAATGGTGCGATGCCCGCCAGTGACGTCGTAGAGCAGCAGGAACAGCCCTGGAGCCGCCGGCGCCTGCGCAGTACCAACGGGCGGCTGCTCCTGGACCGGCTGCGCACGCTCGGTGCCGCCTCGCGCGCCCAACTGGCTCGCGACACGGGCCTGTCCAAGCCGACGGTGTCCAGCGCACTGGCCTCACTCGCGGCGGCCGGCCTGGTGCACGAGGTCGGCACCCAGGCCCCGGAGCGCGGCCGCACCGCGGTGCTCTACGCCCCCGATCCGGCCGCCGGGTACGCGCTCGGCGTCGACATCGGCCGGGACTGGCTGCGGGTGGCGGTGGTCGACCTGGACGGCACGGTCGTCGCCCGGGCCGACGTACGCAACCGGGCCCGCACCTCCGCCGCCCTGACCGGCCTGGTCGTGACCACCGCCCGGCAGGTGATCGCCAACTCGGGCGTGGACCCGGCCGAGGTGGTGCACGGGGTGATCGGCACGCCCGGGGTGTACGACGGGGAGCAGCGGCGGGTGCGGTACGCGATGCATCTGCCGGGCTGGGGGCGGGCCGGGCTGGTGGACCGGATCCGGGCGGAGCTGGGCGTGCCGCTGGAGGTGCACAACGACGCCAACCTGGCGGCGCTCGGCGAGTACACGTACGGCGTCGGCGCGGGCAGCCGGCTCTTCGCCTACATCCTGATAGGCACCGGTCTCGGGATGGGGATCGTCGGCGAGGGGCGGCTCTTCACCGGCGCCCACGGGCTGGCCGGCGAGATCGGGTTCCTGCCGTGGCACGGCCGGCAGCAGCCGGAGCGGCTGGAGGACGCGGTGTCGGGGGTGGCGGTGGTGGAGGCCGCACGGCAGTTCGGGATGCGCGGCCGGCTCACGGCGAAGGCCGTGTTCGACGCGGCCCGGCAGGGTCATCCGGCCGCCGTGCGGGCCGTGGAGCAGGAGGGCGAGCGGATCGCGCACACCGTGGCGGCGGCCGCCGCCGTGCTCGACCCGGACCTGGTGGTGCTCGGCGGCGGCGTCGGCCACAGCGTCGACCTGCTGCTGCGGCCCGTACGGGAGCGGTTGCGCGCCCTCACCCCGCTGCGCCCCCGGATCGCGCCGAGCCGGCTGGGCGCGGACGCCGTCCTGCTGGGCGCGGTGGCCACGGCCCTGGACACGGCCCGGGACCTGGTGTTCGAACGCCGGACGGCCGGAACCTGACCCAGCGCAAGCCCCCGGCGGCGCGGGTCGTTGACACGGCCCGGGGCGGCCCCTAGCGTGACCGCGATTTGTAAAGTTTCCTAACTTTACGAGGCTGGAGACCGCCGTGTTCCCTCGCACCGCCCGCCGGCTCCCCACCACCGCCGCGCTCCTCGCCCTGGCCGGCTCCCTCACCACCGGCGCCTGGGCCGCCGCCCCCCGGGACACGGCGGAGCCGCACCGGCCCGCCCGGATCACCCACGTGCCCTCCGCCGCCGGCAGCGGCACCCCGCTGACCGGCTACGCCGTCCAGTCCACCGCAAAGGTGAGCGACTCCGCGGCGGCCGTGTCCTCCCCCGGCTATCCGGCGCGGGGCTGGTACCCGGCGGGCCCCCGCTCCACGGTGCTGGCCGCGCTGCTGGCGAACGGCGTGTACGCCGACCCGTTCCGCTCCACCAACCTGCAGCGGATCCCCCGGGCCGACTTCGACGTGCCCTGGTGGTACCGCTCCGACTTCACCGTCGACGACACCTCCCGCCGCACCTCCCTCGACTTCAGCGGGGTCGTCTCGGCGGCCGACGTCTACGTCAACGGCCGTCAGGTGGCCTCGGCCGCGGACGTCACCGGCACGTACACCCACCACGAGCTGGACATCACCTCGCTGGTCGGGCCCGGCACCAACACGGTCGCCTTCCGGATCCGGCCCAACGACCCGCACAAGGACCTGACCATCGGCTGGCTCGACTGGATCCAGCCGCCGCCCGACCGCAACATGGGCCTCGTCCGGGACGTCGTGGTGCGCAGGGGCGGCCCGGTGGCGCTGCGCGACGCGCACGTGGTCACCCGGCTGGCGGTGCCGTCGCTCGCCACGGCCGACCTGACGGTCAAGGCCCGGGCCCGCAACGACACGGACGCGGCCGTCACGGCCGAGGTCCGCGGCAGCATCGGCGGTACGGCGTTCTCCAGGACGGTCTCGCTCGCCGCGCACGAGACGAAGACCGTCACCTTCTCCCCCGCCGACACCCCCGGCCTGCACCTCACCGACCCGAAGGTGTGGTGGCCGGCCGGGATGGGCGGCCAGCCGCTGTACGGCCTCGACCTCACCGCCACCGTGGCCGGCACGGTCTCCGACACCGCGCACGAGACCTTCGGCATCCGGGACGTCCGGGCCCCGCTGAACTCCGACGGGGCCCGGCAGTACCGCGTCAACGGCCGCCCCCTGCTGATCAAGGGCGGCGGCTGGTCCCCGGACGCGTTCCTGCGCTGGGACCCCGCCTACGCCGAGGACCGCCTGAAGTACGCCCTCGACCTGGGCCTGAACACCCTCCGCCTGGAAGGCCACCTGGAGCCGGACGAGTTCTTCGAGCAGGCCGACCGCCTCGGCCTGCTGGTCCTGCCGGGCTGGGAGTGCTGCGGCAAGTGGGAGGGCGAGGTCAACGGCACCGAGAAGGGGGAGCGCTGGAACGCCGCGGACTACCCGGTCGCCAAGGCGTCCATGGCCGCCGAGGCCGCCCGGCTGCGCGGCCACCCGAGCGTGCTGTCCTTCCTGATCGGCAGCGACTTCGCCCCCGACGCGACGATCGAGAGGAACTACCTGGACGCACTGAGGGCGGCGGACTGGCCCACCCCCGTGGTCCCCTCCGCCTCCGACCGGCCCTCCCCGGAACTCGGCGCTTCGGGCATGAAGATGACCGGCCCCTACGACTGGGTGCCGCCCGGCTACTGGTACGCCAAGCGCGAGGGCGGGGCCACCGGGTTCAACTCCGAGACCAGCGCGGGCCCGAGTATCCCCACCCTCGACAGCCTGCGCCGGATGATGACACCCGCCGAACTGGACACCCTGTGGCAGGATCCGGACGCCCGGCAGTACCACCGCTCGCCGTCCAGCGTCTTCGGCACCCTCCGGATCTACGACGACGCCCTCGCCGGCCGCTACGGCACCCCCACGAGCCTCACCGACTACGTACGCAAGGCCCAGCTCGCCCAGTACGAGAACGTCCGCGCCCAGTTCGAGGCCTACGGCCGCAACGCGGGCGACCCGGACCGGCCCGCCACCGGGGTGATCCACTGGATGTTCAACAGCGGCTGGACCTCCCTGCACTGGCAGCTCACGGACCGCTACCTCGATCAGAACGGCTCCTACTTCGGGGCCAAGAAGGCGAACGAACCGCTGCACATCCAGTACTCGTACGACAACCGCTCGGTCGTCGTCGTGAACAACCGGTCCGCCGCCGCACGGGGCCTCACCGCCCGGGCCACGCTGTTCAACCCGGACGGGACGCAGATGTACGACAGGACCGCCACCGGTGTGACGGTCGACGGGGGCGGGGCGCACGGCGCGACGCTCACCCTGCCGTCGTCGGTGGCCGGGCTGGCGCGGACGTACCTGCTCCGGCTGGTGCTGACGGACGCGGACGGCACGGAGGTGAGCCGGAACGTGTACTGGCTCTCCACCAGGGCGGACACCCTCGACTGGAACGGCACCACCTGGTACCACACGCCGACGACCGGCTACGCCGACCTGAAGGGGCTCGCCTCGATGGCCCCGGTGCCGGTGTCGGCCACGGCGGCCACGAGGTCGTCGGACGGCACCTCGACCACGACGGTGACCCTGCGGCACAGCGGGAGCGGGACGACGCCGGCGCTGCTCACGGACGTCCACCTCGTGGACGCGCAGGGCAAGCCGGTGCTGCCGGTGCGCTGGTCGGACAACGAGGTGAGCCTGTGGCCGGGCGAGTCGGTCACGCTGACCGCCACCTACCGGACCGCCGGCCTGCACGGCTCGGCACCCGGCGTGCGGGTCTCCGGGTGGAACACGCCGGAGCGGACGGTGCCGGCGGCCTGAGCGGGCAGGGGGGGGGGCGGGGCGGGGCGGGGGGGGGGGCCGGGGGGCGCGCGGGGGGGGGGGGGGAGGCCGGAGGGCCGGGGGGGGTGGGGGGGCACGGG